>JAEOTH010000170.1 GCA_016839915.1 Promethearchaeota archaeon | reverse complement strand
TAAAGAAAGATAGGAAAGAAGAAACAGAGGATATAATTCTATATGAAACTCCTATTGATTTATATGTGAATTCTAAACCTTTAGTAAATATCATTTGTCTTGCTAAAGATTTAAAAGAATTATCAGTAGGTTTTTTATATTCTATAGGAATAATTGACTCAATCAAAGATATTAAAGAAATTAAAGTAGATGAAATAAATAATTCTATCTTTGTAAATTTAAGAGAAAATCTGAAGTTTGATATTGATAAACTCGATATTAATCCCGTAAGTCGTGTAGTTGATACTACATGTGGTATATCATCTCCATGGCGAGATGTAATTAAAGAAAGCTTGGATAAAGCTAAAATAAAAGAAGTGCTTAAATTAAAAGAAAGTATGAAACTTAGCGCTAGCACTATTTTCTCCGCTATAAAAAAAATGCAAACTGCAACTCCACTTTATCGTGAAACAGGGGGTTGTCATGGAGCTGCAATATTTGATATGGAGGGAAATCTATTAAGTGTGAAAGAAGATATAGGTAGGCACAATGCAATTGATAAAGTTATTGGAGAATTGCTAATTAAAGAACATAATTCTGAAAATGTATTTTTAACTTCCACCGGGCGATTAACAGGTGATTCAGTTCTAAAAGCAATAAGAGCCAAAATTCCGATTGTTGCTTCAATTTCTGCAGCTATAGAATCTGGTATTAGATTAGCTTTTGGCTATGGAATTACTTTAATAGGTTTTACGAGAGGTAACAGAATGAATATTTATACCCACCCAAATAGAATAGAAATTTAATTTGTAAATTAAATCTGCCAGTTTCCTTCTTCGTAAATCACTTTTTCATCTGCAATAATTTTAGAGCCTGATTTTTTCATATCTTTTAGTATGTCCCAATGAATAGCACTTTCATTGCAAGATCCGGTTTCTTTAGGTCCTTTTCCAAGCGCAAAATGTATTGTCCCTCCTATTTTTTCATCAAACGCAATGTTTTTCGTAAATTGGGTTATACTATAATTTGTTCCAATAGCAAATTCTCCTAAAATATTAGCGTTCTCAATTTTTAATATCTCTTGAAGGAATGCCTCTCCCTTATTGGCTGTTGCATTAATAACTTTTCCATTCTTGAATTCTAGGTATATATTTTCAACTTCATTACCTCTATATATTCCTGGATATGTAAATCTAATATGACCATTTACAGAATTTTCAATGGGGCTTGTGAAGACTTCACCATCAGGTAAATTTACCTGTCCAGAACAATTTATCCACTTTCTACCTTTGACTGATAATTTCAAATCAGTATCTTCTCCGAGAACATGCATCTTATCAACTTTATTTAGATATTCAACAAATTTTTTTTGTTCTTTTTCTACGTTTAGCCATTCCTGAATGGGGTCTTCTTTATCCAGGAATAACGCCTTTTTCACGAAATCTGTGTAAGAAAAAAGATCCATGTTTGCCTCTTGAGCAAAAGAATGACAAGGAAAAGGAATCCCAATCCATCTCGCTTCTTTATTTACCACCCTGTCATAAAATGTATCCCAAAGGTCTTTCCATTCTGGTGATCCATAAAATCTAGAAATTATTTTAGGATCTACTAAACTTAAATTTTTAGTATTATAATTTGCGATAATACCAATCATACAATCAAATTCCTTATGAATCAGTTTCCTAGCTTTTTCCACATAGAATAGTTGTTCTTCTGAAGCATATTTGAAAAATAATTCCATTGTTCCTTCAATATATGGGAGTAAGAGTGCATGGCCACCTGCTTTTATGATTTCCACATATAAAGCTTGGAAAAGTTCTTCAGCTAATGTTGGACCATAAATGAATACTCTATCACCCTTTTTAACTTTAATAGAATAATTAACAGCTAATTTAGCCAATTTTTCATAAAATGAATTAATCATATTTCAATAGAATTTTCCGTATTAATTATATTTTTATAAAATTAGATTAGTGGCAATATTAAAAAATAGAAATCTATTGCCAGAATTTAAATAAGAAATCTCTATTATAATTTTATACTAAATTATATCATAATAAGTAATTATATTGAGGTAAAAAGCAATGGAGCATAAAAAATGGGTAATTTTATGTATGATTGGTGGAATTTTGATGCTACTTAGCTCATTAATTGGGCGCATTGGATTTTTAGGCACATTATTGCAATTACTTTCTGGAATTGTTAGTCCTGAAATACAAAGAGTTATTGAGATAATTTTAACTGTATTTACTTATATTGCAGCAGGTGGAGGAATATCTGTTATTATTGGAGCATTAATCACCGGGTATAGTTCAGACTTTATTGGTAGGCTAGTAGTAGGTATAGGTATTGGCGCAAGTTTAATTAGTCTAATTATTCTCCTTATAACAAGTATATTTGGAGGAACAACGATTAATGACTTACTTCAGATACTTCTAAATACATTTAATGGAATTTATGGGCTTGCGGGTGTACTAATAGCAATTATTGCCAGACGGAATTTAAATGATTAGAGTTGGATATAGGATATAATATTTCTAAATTTCTATTTTCTTTTTTTCAATCATTATTTTATTTTCTAATGTAAGAGAGAAAATTTTTAATAAACTTAATATTTACAAATACAAATTATTGTTAATAACAAATAACTTAAGATGACTTAATATGGCTAAAGCAGAAGAATATAAAATGTTTCAAGGATGTGTTATTGGCAACAGAATTCCTTTTATTGAAGCATCTGCAAGGAAAGTGTTTGATAAACTCGGCATAAAAACTTCCGATGCAGCATTTGCTTGCTGTCCAGATCCAGTTGGATTTAATGGCACTGATCATTT
>JAEOTH010000169.1 GCA_016839915.1 Promethearchaeota archaeon | reverse complement strand
TAGCTGACGAAGCTCCAAAAATGATACGAAAAGCAATATCATTTTATGGAGGTCATGGAATCATGGAAGATTTTCTATCATCTCCACGTTTTCATAGAGATGCTATGATCATGGAATTATGGGAAGGACCTAGAAATGTGCTCCTCACTCAAATTCATCGAGATTTTTCAAGAGTAAAGGAGTGGTATCCCGCTGATGATTTTTGTAGAGATTTATTAGCTGGTGCAAATTCAGATATTATTGATGATTATTCATCAGAATTTAATAGGATAATGTCTCATGATAGTCTTCTAAGAAATGATGAAAACACTTTAAAAATTTGTAGAGATTGGGAATATTTTTCTACTAGACTTTTCAATGCTTATCAAGATCAATCATTAAAGGAACTTGATTATACAGGTAAACCTTTGAAATTTTCAAAATTAATTCGTGAATTTAGGAAAAGAGAATCACCAGAAGATCAAGAACAATTAGTAATTCAATAAAAATTACAAGAAATAATATAATTTTAAAAAGAATTATTTTTTTTTTTTAAATTTCCTCTAGAATCTTGATAATAGAGCGAATTTGGTGGTACATCTTCATTTATTAATGTATGGGCACCGATAATAGAATTTTCCCCAATTTTTTTACCACACATTACACTAGCATTTATTCCTGTCTGAGAATTAGGTCCAATTATTGCACCTAGTTTTCTTCTACCAGAATCAACGTAATTCTCTTTTATTTTCATTTTGATAGTTTTATTATCAAATCTTAAATTTGATATTTTAGTACCTGCCCCTAAATTTACATTTTCGCATAAAATAGAATCACCTATATAATTAAAATGAGGAACAGAAGTATTGGATAAAATTATGGTGTTTTTTACTTCAGACATCCCAATGTGGCAATTATTTTCAACTGAAGTATATGGACGTATAAAAGCGTTTGGCCCTATGACATTTTTTTCTCCTATGTAACATGGGCCTTGAATATAAGACCCAGATTTAACTGTAGTTCCTTTACCTACATAGACATTACCATGAATTTTAACATTTTCTTCGATTTCTCCAAATATTTGACTTTTCATCTCATCCAAAAGAAACTTATTTGCCTCAAACAGTTGCCATGGTAATCCAATATCATTCCAGAAATAATTATTTATAGAAACACCTATGATATTTCCACCAAACTCCTTAATTAGTATTTGCATAGAATCAGTAAATTCATATTCATTCCTAATAGATTTTTGGGTTTTTTCAATGGCTTTGAAAATCGATGGTTTGAATAAATATATTCCTGCATTTGCTAAGTTTCCCGCTTTTTGATTAGGAGAAGGTTTTTCAATTATCTCTTCAACAAGCTCTTTAGAATTTAGTTTGATAATTCCATAATCTTGTGGATTTTCTACTTCTAGTAAAGTGATTAATCCCTCATATTCTTTTTCTTCAAACTTTTGTATTATGATTTTAAAGATTTCTGGATCAACAAATAAATCCCCATACATCATAAGAAAATCTTCATCTTTAATAAATTCTCTTGCATAACCTGCTGCATGAGCGGTTCCTAAATACTTTTCTTGAGTGATATAATCGATTTTCACATCTAATTGATGTGAGGTTTTTTGAAAGTATTCTTTAATTATGTCTTGTTTATATCCTACAATTAGCAAAATTTGATCAATTCCCACACTCTTAAGACCTAAAATAGTATGTTCTAAGATGGGTTTACCTGATAATGGTATCATAGGTTTAGGTCTTGAAGAGGTTATAGGTCTTAATCTCTTCCCTTCTCCTGCGGCTAGTATTACTGCTTTCATAAAAACAATTTAAAAGTATTATTATTTAATTAATTTGGTCAAAATCTTTTACAACTTCATCAAGATAGTGTCTAAGGTGCTTAAATGGCCTTAAATCTCCAGCAAATTCTTCACCAAAAGCAGAATCCAATGATAATTTAGACTTTAATTGCTTGAAAATTGTTTTTACTTTATAAAAATTTCCAGTGGCAATAAAATCTACTGAATAACCATTAATACTTCCAAATAATATTATTTTTTTATTATTATTTATTTGTACACCTTCAGTATCTTCTATATGAATTTCTTTAATTTTTGTTTTAGTCCGGATTTGGGTGTTCATTGAAATTGTAGCTAATTTTGCAGACAAGTCTGAACTATATAATTCAATGTTTTCAGTAGTCCTATCTCTATTCAAATTTGTTAGAAGATTAATATCAAAAAGTTGAGAAACAATTGGTAGTCCCTGAGCAGAAATCCCGGCATATAAGATCGCATTTTGCCCATTGTTATTATTTTTCTCGTAAATATTTTCTTCTTCTAGCGGATCTAAATACTTATCTTTTAAATAGTCTGTAATAAGCTTTATAACATCCTTAAAAGTTGGCTCATCAGAAGAAGATTTCAGTCTATCTAAATCCTTATATTGAACTTGAACCTGTTTAGCAAAATCCTTTAACATTTTAAATGATTCTGTCGAACCAACAGCAAAATTACCAATACTACAGAAGAAAATGTTCTGACCTGCTTTTGTAACAATATGCTCAACAATGATTCTTTCTCTTCTTGATCTTTTATGTTTTAAACAAATTTTCCTTAGACGCCATGTATTTTTGGGATTTATGCTACGAAGTAGTTTCTCGGTAAATAAAATTATCTCAAAAGCATTGTATTTTTTTTCATCTGAACAATAAAGTATATCATTCTCCAAAATAATGCTGAAAGAAGAGATCATGAGGGAGGGTTTTTAAGTAGGTAGAAGATCAATTAAATATCTCTTATTATAGTTAAAATTATTTGGTATATTAAGTTTTTTTGATTTATTTGGATAACAAATAAAAGAATTCTTGAAGATTATAAAGATTAAAATTATAAGTATAAATTTTATTAGAATTGAATATATTACAAACTTAATCATCATTATTAAATATTGAAATGGATACTTTAAAAGTAAAAGAGAAAAAAAGCATTACTCATGCTGCTGAGTTGCTTTTCAATTCAAAATACTCTATTGTATTAACTGGAGCAGGAATTTCAACTGAATCTGGAATTCCAGACTTTAGGGGAGATAGTGGAATATGGAAAAAATACAAACCTGAGATCTATGGAAATTTTCAATCATTTTTAGCTGATCCTTCTAAATTTTGGAAAATGGCTGAATCAATTGCTCCGACATTATTTGATGCAAAACCAAATCCTGGTCATTATGCTATTGCAGAACTTGAAAAGTTAAATATTATCAAAGCCGTTATTACTCAAAATGTTGATGAATTGCACCAAAAAGCAGGAAGTATTATTGTGTATGAAGTTCATGGAAATATTAATAGATTTACCTGTCTAGGGTGCCGTGCAAGTTATACTAAGGAACAGATTATGCGTAAGCTTAAAAAGGAAAAAAAATCATCTCCAGGGTGTAATTATTGTGGAGCTCCATTAAAACCCTCGGTAGTGTTATTTGGAGAAATACTACCTAATTTTGAAAAATATATGTCAATAGATTTAGCAAAAAAGTCAGAGGTTATGTTAATAGCAGGTTCCTCCCTCTCAGTGGCACCTATATGTGATTTACCATTATATACTTTAAGTGAAGGAG
>JAEOTH010000168.1 GCA_016839915.1 Promethearchaeota archaeon | reverse complement strand
TTCGTCCGAGCAGCAAAACGGAAGTTTAACTGGCATTGTGGACAAGCTGTCGTTAAAATATTAACAGTTGTCGGGATAAAATCTTCTTTTAACCTTGTTTGGGTTGATTCTAAACTTACTTCATTATTAAATGACCAAAGTCCACCTCCACCTCCACAACATCGGGCACAATTTCTATTCAATGGCATCTCAACAAGATTAAGATTAGGTATTGCTTTTAATACATTTCGAGGTGGATCATAGACTTTACTATGTCTTCCAAGTGAGCAGGGGTCATGATAAGATACATTTAAATCTAAAGGTTTAAGGTTAATTTCTTCAGATTTAATCTTTTTCTCAAGAAATTGAGATGTATGAAGGATTTCACAAGGCATATTAATATCTAAGATTTCAGGATAAAGCCTTTTGAAAGTATAATAGCAACCAGAACAAGGGGTTATTAAAGTTTGAGCCTTAGTCTCTTCAATCCTTTCAATAGTATCGTTCGCAACTTTTTTAGCTTCTTCCCATAATCCAGATGAAATTAATACATAACCACAGCATCCTTCTTTATTCCCTAAAGTTGTAAATTCAGTATTACTTCGGTTTAAAATATTAATAAATGCTTCAGCTGTTTTTGGAGTTCTTGTTGCTACAGTACACCCTAACCAGCAAAGAGTATTTGCTTTTCCTGGTAAATTCAAATTAGAAATGTTTTTTACTCGTAAAAGACGCCGATTAGTAGGTATTGCAGAAGGGTCTCCATGTTCAAAAATATTATCAGCGGCAGTGTGAAAAACCTGTGGTGCCAAATTCTTTTCAGCTATAAGATGTCTCAAATAAAGTATTGCTTCATGAAACTCTAAATCTTGAAAACATTGAGCATAACAAAGTCCGCATTTTGTACAACTATATAATATCTCGACAATCTTGTCTGAAAATGCTAAATCACCTTTCATTATACCTCTGGTAATAAGCATTCTTCCCTTCGAAGACCATGATTCGACTCCATTAAAGGAAGGACTTACTGTGCAATAACCACTACACGTAGTGCACTGCTGGCACTTAGTTAGAGTCTTTCCTAAAAATAAGTTTTGTATTGCAAAAGCAAGATTTCTATAAGTTCCATACCCTTTAATATCTAATTTTTCAAATTTTGCAATGCTTCCATCCATTTTTCTGATCTCATTGATACAATTTTTAAGCGTAGGTATCTCCACATTATCTAATAAAACTAAATTTTTGGATGATTTATCGCCAATATGTGACAGAACTTTACCTCTTTCAATTAAAATAGCGTTTTCTTTTTCCATAAATCTTTTTACTTCGTTTTCTTCCTTCAAAGAAGAGACTTTAACAATAATATCAGGTTGTATATCAAATCTATCAAGAAAAATTTTTTCAAAAGAATAGACATAACGGTCTTCTAAATCTGTTAAAACTTGATCTTTTTTTACTATCCTCTTCAATTGTTCAGTAATTCTATCTTTAGAATTCATTCACGTCAGATGATTTTAAAAGGTGATTTATATATTAACTAATATATCTATTGATTTTAGAATAGAATAAAATGTTTTTAACCTTGCTATTAACCTTTATAATTCTATTGGATAAAATTTTTAATAAAATCATAATATTAGAGATTTAATGGCAAATGTCACACTGAAATTGATGACAATATTTTCAACTGATGTAGGATTAACACAGATCGATTATTCGAACGTAGAACTACTAGGTGATGTGATTAAACAATTTATAAATGAACATGGACAGAAAATTAGAAAAAGTTTTATAGATTCCCAAGGAAATTTAGAAACTCATGTAGTTATTTTAGTAAATGGAAGAAATTATATGTTTTTAGAAGAATTAAATACAAAATTGAAGGATGGAGATGAAATTGTTATAACACCGCCTCTTGTTGGGGGCTAAATAAAATGGATCTGAAATCCACTCCAAAACTTTATAATTATCTTGATGGTAATGGTAACAAATATATTATAAGTAATGAACTCATCGAATATATACCGGTAAAGCCATCTTTTAGCTCAAGTGGCGTTTATAATGGGGGAGATTATATAAAGAAAGAAATTAATCAAAAGCAATACAGGAAATTAGCTATAAGTTTGAATG
This sequence comes from Promethearchaeota archaeon, assembly GCA_016839915.1. Classification (GTDB taxonomy): domain Archaea; phylum Asgardarchaeota; class Lokiarchaeia; order Sigyniarchaeales; family SOKP01; genus Loki-b32. Next base: position 952 of record JAEOTH010000168.1, on the reverse strand, counting down.
CAGCTATAAAAAATAAGAAAAGCCATATTAAAAACAGAGTTAAAATATCTGGTTTAATAATAATACATGAAGAAAATAAAGAGGAAATATATAATTTAAGCCCAGATTCAGAAGAGAGAGCACAAATTGAAAATTTATTAAGGATTATGATCTCCAACTAGACTTTGTCTATAAAATAAGCAGATTTATCCAATCTGCAACAACCGCAGGCTTATCTTGACCTTTAATTTCAATTACATGATGTGAAGTAAATTTCATTCCTCTTTTGACTAATTCAACTTTTGAAATATGAGTAACATCTCGAATATAGGAACCAACTGGAACTGCTGATATAAATCTGATTTTATCAAATCCATAATTAATTACTGATTTGGCATCTGTTACATAAAATTGCATTGATTCTTTCTCTCCATCTTGTAATGTAAAGAAACCAAGCATAGATAAGACAAAAAAACCGTGAGCGACTGTTTCCCCATAAAGTGATTTTTTTGCTCTTTCTGGATTTATATGGATATACTGGTGATCTTGCGTAAGATCTGCAAATTTATTTATAGCTTCTTGGGTAACTTGATACCATTTTGTACTAAATTCTTTCCCAATATAATTCTTTATTTCAATAGCTTTTATCTTATTAACCATTTTTAATCTCGCTTTTTCTTTCAAATTTTTTTATTTTTAATTACTTAAAAATGTTTTATTTTTTTCCTTGAACAGAATTTCTTTTAACTCTCTTCCAGTTGCTCAATAAACGCCTCGATTGCGACACTCGATTGCTCATCTGAAAGACATCTCAAGTCATTTAAGTCTCCATTTATTACCAAATTCGGTACTCCAAATTCTTTCTCGAACCTTTGAGGCATTCCATACCGAGAGTTAGTGTTATGTGGACAGGTTTTTGCATCATGAAAGATGATACCATCTATCTTAAAGAATTCTATCATTTCACTAAGAT
>JAEOTH010000041.1 GCA_016839915.1 Promethearchaeota archaeon | reverse complement strand
TGCATAGAGTTTTAGAAGGTATAAATTATGCTGTAGAAATAGCTTCTGGCGGGCAAATTATTCTCGATTTAGATAGTACTATCTATAACACAGGAAATATCTTTGAACTATAGGTTTAATTATTCATCATAAAAATTGGACTCGAAATATAATATATAATCGGGACTTCATCTCTTATTCAATAAGAAGTGAATTTAAAAAGTTCATTAAAATGACGACTGAAACATTAGAAATGAAACGTGAAGTTTGGGAATATTTCAGACAATATCGACAAGCGCCTATAAAAAAGCGATATTTAGAAAAGTTAAAGTATAGAGATAGTAACCCAGCAAAGGAATATAAAAAAAGATATTTTTGATTAAAAAATTATAAATCTATTATCACCATATACTTTAACTTTTTGGGAGGGATTAGATTATACATTTTAAGTATGAACTTATTTAGTTTTAGTCTATTTTTTATTTGCACATTTAGTAGAATCTTATAAAATAATAAATGATAACATTCGAAAGAAAGAATTATTAACACTTAAAAAATAATCTCATTCTAATGATGAGATAAGTTCGTTTAAAATCTTACATTAACGTAAATAATCAGTATAAAAGGTTTATATATCTATAAAGACTGATTAATATTTAAATAGAAAGATCTATTTAACTAAATTGGAAAAAAAAAGTGCTCATTTATGGGTAACGGTAAAATTTTTTGTATTATTGGGGGAGTTTTGACGCTAGTAGCGACACTTATCTTAGGTTTTGGGTATGCTCCAGCGACTAGTTTTGCTATGTTCGGTATAGGATTTATAATGAACTTGGATAATATATTTGAGGATACATTTTCCTACTCAATATTATTTGGAGGACAAGATTTTGTAGTATATTTGCTTGTAATAGTTTTAATCGTCTTCCTAATATCAGGCTTCATTCAAATTGCAGGAATAAAGAGTCGAGTAGCTGCAATCGTAGGATCAATACTTCCCATATTTATTAGCTTGGTATTTATATCTGATTTTTATGATGTCCTTTTCCCTGATCCTTTAACTAATATTGTATCTTTCTTTTGGACTGAATCCATTATAGATGGAATTGTGCCATTACATATTACTGCTGGAACTATAAGTACAGGTCTGGAAGTATCTCTTGGAACTTATATACTACTTGGAGGCGGTATTTTAGGTATTATTGGTGGTATCATAGGTATCGAGTAAATATAGAAAAAACAAAGAATTTCAATTTTTAGATTGACTTTTTTTTATTACCTTTTCTCAGATTATTAAATCTTGTACTTGAATATGAAAAAAAAATTAAAAAGAAAAGGAGATTATTTTTTTGAATTTAATACTCATTTGGCATTTTTTTAAGCTCTGCGAGTGAGAAAACAGGACCATCTGTACATACAAATTTATTACCAATATTACAACGTCCACATTTTCCAATACCGCATTTCATTCGCATTTCTAATGAATTTAAAATTTGTTCATCTTTCCAGTTTAGTTCTTCCATAACTGCGATCGTTGTTTTAATCATTATTGGTGGTCCACAGATAACCGCAACAGCGTTATCAGAACTTGGAGCAACCTTTTTAACGATAGGAGCAACAAAACCTACCTCTTCAGTCCATCCTTCGGCTTCACGGTCAATAGTTAAAACTACCTTAATGTCATCTCGTTTTTTCCATTCTTCTAATATATCTTGGTATAATACTTCTCCTGGGTCACGGTTTCCATAAATCACTGTAATGTTACCATAATTTTTGCGATTTTTCTCATCTAGTAAGTAAATTATCAGTGATCGGAGTGTTGAGAATGCGAATCCTCCTCCAATGACCACGATGTTTTTACCTTTCATTTCTTCTACGGGCCAACCGTTCCCACAAGGACCTCTTACCCCAACTATATCTCCTTCTTCACAATTATGAAATCCTGACGAGACAGTTCCCATTTTCTTAATAGTAAACTTAATGGTTCCTTCTTCAGTAGGGGATGAAGCTATCCCTATAGGGCATTCACCTTTTCCTATTAAGCTTATTTCAGCAAATTGTCCGGGAATATAATCAAATTTTTTGTAATCTTCTTCATTCTTAAACTCTAACTCGATAGTTTTAATATCATTAACCTTATTTTCTGATACTATCGATTTAACTTTGGTAATATATGGTATATATGGATTAGGCAACTACTTTCTCATCCTCCTTTTTTTCAATTTTTTCTATTTTATTCAATATTACACGAAGATCATTATTAGCAGGACATACGGTAACACATCTACCACATCCAACACAACCCAATAAATCATAATTAGTAGGATAATAGCTGAACTTATGCATAATTCGGTTTCGACAACGTTGGATTTTTGTATCTCGGGGATTATGACCGCTCGTTTCCATTGTATAAAGACATGATTGGCAGGTATCCCAGATTCTAATCCTTCTCCCTCTATTATTATATTGATCAGTTTCGTCAATAACATCAAAACACGTACAGGTTGGGCATAAATAAGCACAAGAACCACACCCTATACAAGCTTCACTAATTTCGTCCCACACTGGGTGTTCAAAACATGTGTCTAAATTTTTTACAATAGTATCAACATCTATCTTTGTAGTTATTGAGTCTTCCGCTATTTTTACTAATTGTTCAGCTTTTTTCAAATCGTTCTTGGATGCATCAGAAAGCCATGATAGTTTCTGAACTATTTGTTTTCCTTTATCGCTTATACCTTCGACTAAATAAGTTTCTCCTAAATCAGTTAGAAATATATCCATATTCTCCTTATTGAAAGGATTTCCACCAACAGATGTACAAAAACATGTAGATCTTGGAGTATTACAGCCAATTCCGATAATTAAGGCATTTTCTTTTTTCTTTAAATAGATTTCATCTTCCACGTTTCCATGAAATGAAAAGAAATTAGCCATTAATTCAAAACTATACGCATCGCATGGACGGACGCCAAATATTAAGATTTTTTGATCTAGATCTTGCCTATCAATAATTTCAACATCCTTCTCATCTAAAGTATATTCAAATAACACTTCTTCTTGAGGAAATAAAACTGATTTCGGTGGAATTTTAGAATTCAAATAATCTAAAACAATATCTTCTGGCTTTTCAATTTTTTCGAAAACGATATTTCCCTTCTTGTTAATAGGAGCATAAAAGTTATATTCTCCTGTAAGCTCATTATATAATTTTCCAATTTGATCTTTTTTCAATATTTTTTGTTCCATTTTTTAATTCACCTTTTTAATCTTCCTCCAACATAAATTCTTGTGCATCCCCCATTTTAAAGTCCATCATCGGAGGAATTGTTTTTGCATTAAGTCCTGATGTGTAATTAAATCGTTCTTTCACGATTTTTTCCAATTTTCTTGTAATAAAATTCAGATCTATACCAACTGGACATACAGAAGAACAAGCTCCACACGCAACACATCTACCTGCTAAATGTTGTGCCCGAATTAAATGAAATGTGAATATATCTTGATATTCAGTTGTTTTACCAAACCAAATAGGCTTATTTTGATCTACGAAACAAAGATTACAATAACAAACTGGGCAAGCTTGACGACAACTATAACATAGAGTACAGACTTGTAAGGCATCTTTAATATAATCCCATTTTTCATCAATAGATTTAGCTTCAAATTCAGCGATATCTGAAAATTCATCATGAATAGAGTCTAATTCTTGACATTCCCCAACGCAAGATGCTCCGGTTGCAGAAGGAGATTTTACTTGACAAACTTTGCATAATTCATTAATATATTGATTGTAGGGAAACTTTTTCTCCCAATCTCTCCCTTTTACAATAATATCATCTCCAGAGATAGAAACATCAAGAATCTCTTTTTCACCAATTTCTAGATCTATTTTACTTCTGTTAATAATTCCGTTGCAGTTAAAACCAATCATTTTAATCTTATCTAAATCTACCTGTTTCTCCACAGCTAAAAGATTTATTGCTCGACCAACACACCCTTTAGCCACTATTCCAATTCTCAATGACTTTTTTTCAGAACCACAAAGTTGGGGCATTAAAGGAGCTAAATATCTAGCCAAATTAATATAACATAAATTATTCCAGATTAATTTGTCTACATCTTCTTCTTTTCTAATAATAATTGGAGTAGAACTTAATGGTACCGTACCTTGAGAATAACCAATTATTACATCAACTTGATTCTCGCTAAGTAATTTCTTAGCATTTTCTCTTATTGAACTTATAATTTCCTTATTATCTTCTTCTATTCCCATCCTTAACACCACTCCTTTTGGAATTTTGTATTTGGGCCTAATTCTTTAACTATTTTTGTCGCTTTCCGAACCAACACTGCAAAACGTTCCCCCTCAGCGGCAGATGCCCACATAAATTGAACTCTCCCGGAATCAATTCCAAAAAATTCTAAGAGTTCATTTAAAATAGCAAATCGTCTCCTTGCAACGAGATTTCCACTGATATAATGACAATCTCCAGGATGGCAACCCGATATCAAAACTCCATCCCAACCATCAACTAAACTCTTTATTATGAAATACGGGTTAACCCTACCACTGCAGGGGACTCTAACAATTCTTATATTAGGGGGGTATTGAATTCTACTTACGCCTGCTAAATCAGCTCCCGCGTAAGAACACCAGTTACATAAGAATGCGATGATCTTTGGTTCCCATTTCTCTTTAACTTTTTTATCTTCTACAACTGTTTCAGTCATTTTTTTAAAACCTCTTTTAGCCTATGCGGCCTGTAATCACTTCATATATTTGCTCGGCTGTAAAGCCTAATATATCGATGGCACTACATCGACAGTTCCCACTACAAGCTCCGCATCCCTTACATAAAGCTTGATTGATTGATGCTA
>JAEOTH010000167.1 GCA_016839915.1 Promethearchaeota archaeon | reverse complement strand
GCCGTGTATTACATGTGGTCAGTGTTCTGCTCAATGTGATAACAACGTTCGTACTGTTGATATTATTGAGTCTTTAAGAGCCGCACTTATTGAATCTGGAGTTCCAATGATCGATAAACATGAATTAGTAGATAAACTAGTAAAAGAGCGAAATAATCCATATGGTGGAGCTGCTAATGAAAGATTTAAATGGGCTAAGGATGCTGGTTTGGAGAAATTTATCAATAATAAAGACGCTAAAATTGCTTATTATGTAGGATGTACTGCTAGTTATCGGCAAGTTGAAGTTGCTATAGCGACAGCAAAATTATTTGAGCAATTAGGTATGAATTTCACATTAGTAGCTGATGAAGTCTGTTGTGGGAGCCCATTCTTTAGAGTTGGGGCAGTTGATACAGCTCAAGGATTAATGAGGAAAAATCTTGAAGCTTTTAAAAATGTACAAATGGTCTATTTCAGCTGTGCTGGTTGTTATCGAACTTTTACTATTGATTATCCAAAATGGATGGCTGAAGATGAAAAGCTTCCATTTAAGACACAACATGCATTTGAACTGGTAACAAGATTGGTTGAGCAAGAGAAAATCAAATTCAAACCAAATAAAGAATTAAAGGGAAAAGTAGTTACCTATCATGATCCTTGTCATACAGGCAGACATTTTGCTGTGGATATGGAACAGGAGATGATAGAAAAATCAAATAATCTTATGATGGATAGTCGAAAAATTAAGCAAGCAATCGACGCATGGTATGAAGTTCCACGAATTATCCTCAGAAAACTTGAAGAGGACGTTGGAATAAAATTCAAAGAAATGTATCGAATAAAACTTGATAGTATGTGTTGTGGAGCTGGGGGAGGCGTAAGAGCAGGATATCCTGAATTTTCTATCAGAACCGCAAGTCTTCGATGTGATGAAGCAAATGCCGTTGGAGCAGATATTTTAACAACCGAATGCCCCTTTTGCTGGAGAAATTTGTCCGATGCAAATGAAACGTACAATCACGGCATGAAAGTTATGGGAGTTCTTCAGATGATTACAGAATATAATCTTTTAGAGACTTTAGAAAAACCAAATGAAAAAGATTTCTTAATCCCTTCTATTAGAGAGACAATGGAAGAGAAACTAAAAAAGTGAGCGAAAGCTCATTATAATTTTATTTCTTTTTGATTTTAGATTTTTATTTTTTTTTAAGAATAAGTTAATAAGTTAAATTAGGGAAGTAAGATTTATATTAAAAATAGGTGTTATTGTTCTTTATAGCTACAAATAAAATTAATCTTATTTTATAAATGAAATCAAATTAACGATAAGTGAAGTTATATGGATTTAAAATCTTCTTTAAGGAAATATTTCTTTTTAGTGGCATTTATATTAATCATAGGACTTGTTCTTTCTACATGGATATTATATCTTCCTAATATGCCAGTAAGACAACCAAGACTAGCACAAAGAAAAGCAATTATTGTATGTGGAGCGAATGATTTCTATGAAAGTGAAACTGAAGATGAATTTAATGGTAGTCCTGATGCAAATTTTGTAACAAATACAGGAAACTGGTCATTCATAGATAGAGAGATGAATAGTTTTCTTGAGTGGTCTTCATTTGGAAATGAAACTTTAGGATCTTTATATATCAAACCTATAGGTCCTGGTTCAATTAATGCAAGTCTGACATTGAATTGGACTTATCCTTTATATGAATATGCTCTTTATAACATTTCTGTAAGCGTCCAGATAAACAGTACAATTGATATAGTAGGAAATGGTGCTCGTATTGGATTAAATTGGCTTGATTCAGATGATAAGGTCGTTAGAACCGACTGGTCAGCTTATTTAAGTAGAACTGGAAATAAATGGAGGAACATTAAGATGTTTGGAGTTTGCAATAATGAAACCAATACTGAAATATTTAAATTACAGTTAGTTCTAGCTTTTGAAGGGGATTTTGTAGGGGCAGGACCTCTTGATAGCATACATTATGATGATATATTAATCGATAGAAAGATTTCTGTAAATCTAACGGATCCAACTGATCCAAATCCCCCTCCAGGTCGAATAAATTCCGATGGGTTTCCAGCTCAAGCGCTTCAAGTATATTGGATTTTAAAAGGTCATGGATATACTGATGAGAATATTTTCTTAATGCTTTATCATACTGGGGACAACATCATAGACATTGATACTAATGATATTTATCCTAATGATTTGAATAGATCTGGAGTTCCTGCTGACATTGATGTTGAAAATGGCGATGTAAATGCCAGTAGATTTAAAAGAGAATTAGACGTGTCAATTCTAGGGTCATTTGCATCTACTATCAGACCGAAGGATCAATTGATAATTTTTATGACAGATCATGGTTCAAATGGTATACTGCCAGATAAAAATGCGACATTTCATTTCGAGGCTAATCATAGCTACATAAATGAAACCGAATTTTATGATTTAGTGAAAGAAATAGAATGTGAGAGAATGTTAATCTGCGTTGATTGCTGTTTTAGCGGCAATTTCTTAAATGAAAACAAGAATATAGGTCAAAGTTGGTATAATTTACCCAATTGTATTCTGATAAGCGCAGCGTCAGACATTCCTTCTTGGTATTGGATAAATAATAAGAATCCAGATGGATTTGCTGGTTCATGGTTCTTTCATCCTTTCTGGGATCATTTAGATAAAAATAACACAATCATAGCAGCTTATAATTTTGCATTAGGTTTTGTTCCCTCGACATGGAATCCTATTCCTGTAGTGATCATTCAAAATCCTTTAATGAAAGATTATTTAGGTATCAATGATACATGGAGTTTTAATGGCATTCCTCAATTATAATAAATTTTTCTTTTAAACTCTATGAACATATTTATATTTTTATATTTTCTAAACTCATTTTAATTTCTTTACTTAAATTTATATTACAATTATAATTAATTCTAATGTAATACAACACACATAGCAGATAATGATGAAAATAGCGTTATGGAAACATAAAAAAAAGCTTGTTCTAAAAACAATTATCTTAATAACACTATTTTTAACTTTGCTAAACCCTCCATTTTTCAATTATTTCGAGAATCAAAAAATTAGCGATAGAGCCATTTTATTTTATACTCAAAGTTCTACTAATGAAAGTATAGCGCCAATTATTACATTTATTAAACCAGAGATTAGCGGTTACGTAATAACGCAAAAATCTTATAAAATAATTGCTAACATTACTGATGAAAATCCTCCTTTATTTGGTAATGTTACTTTTCAAATTTCAAATCTTACAAATTTCTTATTTAATGCTACAATGGATTACGAGGGATTGAATCAATGGAGTTTTACTTGGGATAATATCAGTTCATACCCAAATCAATTTTACAAGGAGTATATTATTCGAATCTGGGCAATAGATTCTTCTACTGAGAGAAACATTGGACAATCTGAAGATTTTTATATCTATTTAAATTTGCCGGGAAATACTCCAGGATTAATAAATGTAATTATTTACCTTTCTGTTGTTGTATTGATTATTGCTGGATTGGTGGTCTATATGAATAAAAAATTACTTCCTAAAGCTCCAGATGAAAGAGAAGAAGAAATCAAAGATCAGTAGAGAGAATTCTAATTGATATCCTAAAAATAGATAAAATAGATTTTTAAGAGTAAGAATAATACTAAATTTGAACTTTTTATTCCCAAAAAAATAAATGCCCAAATTTTCATTAATTACAAAATAAAAAATTACGATTTTTGGGGTATATTTAATATTGATTAATGTAGATGATAAATCTGCTTACCCATATGTGACGAAATTTAAAAAAGAACCGTTTAAATCTTTTGTAAGTATTAAGAAAAGAGAGATTAAAACTTTTTACTTTAGTAAACATGACAAGCTAACTGAGTTCTATCAATATTTTAATCAAAACTTATTTAAAGATCCCCAATTAAATTTAGAAACGGTTTTTTGGTTTGTTTTATTAAGGAAGTATCTCAAAGAAGATAAGATAATAAATAGAGAAGTCTTGTTTAAATATATAAAGAAATGCGAAGTTAATCATTATGAACAATTAGGATTTAAACTTTCACCATATTCTGAAAAACTTCCAGATATTTATTCTACTTATTTAGCTTTAGCTTCTCTAAAGAATTTAGGACTTCTAACTGAATATCTATTTTCTGATGGACAGTCCCAGATTAAGGGAGAAATTAAAAACTTTATCTTATCACATAAGAAAGGTAATAAATTTTTGCACTGCAAAGAAAAGGAGTGTGAAAAGTGTAGAAATATATCGCCTAATAAAGTATTGTACTATGTAATGGAAATCTTTTCATTTTTGGGGATTGATGTTCGATTGAATAGAGATCAATTCCGTTCATATCTTGGTGATAAGAAAAGAGACTTTTCACTGATTTTTAGACACCTATGTCTAAAATACTTAGATCTTGATTCAGAAGTAAAAGATAAAGAAATTCAATTCCTTCAACAGCAACAGAAAGAAGATGGCGGCTATAGTTTTAATCAAACAGTAGAAAATAGTACAACTTTTTGGATAGTATATGATCTTGAACAATATTCATGGATATTAGACTATAATCCAATTGGTATTTATTCTTATATAAATCAAAATTTAAAGGAGATATTAAATGTTCAAGATAATTGGAATTCTATTAATCTAAAGAAAGTTTCAAAGCTAGTTATTCTTTTATCATTAATCTGGAAAAAATATATTGATGAAATTGAGAGAATGATATTTAAGCAACTAGAAAAAGATAAATATATTGATATTAATCAATTAAAAACGACTTTTGGTTTCGGAAAATACATTGAGGACTTGATTTCATACATTAATCTTAATTACAATTTTAATTTGGAGATTTTAGATAATGAGTTTGAATTTAAGAATTATATTAGTGATTTTAGCCAAGGTAAGAAAGAATTCTTTCAAATTTTCTATAATAAACTTAATAATAACAGCATAGTGTCTCTTACTGATCTTTTTAAATATTATAGAACACTTAACTTTGAACCTTTAAGATTAAAGGAAGATATCTTTCCAATAGTCAAAGAAATGGTTGAAAGAAAGTTTTTTATAGGTAATATCAGGACAAAAAAAGTTTTTTTAGGTTTTAAAACAAAATATTTATTTTATTTAAACTATCTTTTGAAAAAAATTATTGTATCTGATATTGATTTAAATACGGAAAATCTATATGAAGAAAAGGAAAAACTTGAAGATATCAAAAACGATATTTATAATATAACATTAAAATTAAAAAAGATAACCTCCCATATTCGAGAAGAAATTGAAAGTTATCTTTTAATTAATGAAATTGACTACGCAAAGGAAAGATTAAAATTTATTCTAAAAGATGCTTTAATGGAAGCTGATTTTTTAAATGAAAATATTGAAAGTTCATTTAATGCATCTCTTAAATATATTAATATACAATCAAGCTTAAGAGTAGAAATCTCCCAATGGAATAAATTATATTCAATTTTACAAAAAAGACTATCTGAAGTAAGTTCATATCTCACCAGTAAAATTCAAGAAAAGGAAGAGTTAAGAAATTTAAATAGTATACTAGAAAACCTCAAAGAAAAAATTGGAATTATAGAAGAACATTTAATTAAAGATTTAGATTCTTTCAAAAAGCTTTTTTATGATAGTCTTGAAAAGGAATATGATAATGAAAAATTAAACTTTCTTATTCAAGATTTGGATAGAATATCGCAAAATGTAAGAAAATATGATGCGATAATATATAATATCTCTCAAAAGATCACTACTAAAGAAAAGAAAATTGTTAAGAAACATAAAAAGATTATTGATACCTGGATCAGGATTAAAGAGGCTTTCAATATAGAATTCAATTATTACACTGATGGATTTGAATTTTTTAATAGTAACTTACAAAAGATTGAGGGAATAAATCAAAAAATAATAGAAAAAATTAAAGAAATCAGTAATGAGACCAAAAACAAAATAATGGCTAATCAATTTCAGGAAGCCTTCAATATTACTAAGAAAGAGTCTGATCTCTTACTTAATAAAAGACTAGAAGATATTAAAGAGCTCCACTTGATAATTAAAAGGGAAGGAAAAAAAAAGCAAAAGCTGTATACACTCTATCACCATCTCCAAGATAAACTAGATACTTTAGAAACAAATGTGATCGAATTAATCGCAAATCAAGCAAAATTGTTAAAAAATAAAATCATAGAAGAACGAAATCGAAGTAAAATAGAAGATTTTGATAATTTCATTTCTCAAGAAAGTTCTAAACTCAAATCTCAACTAAAAATGAGAAAAAATGATTTATCCCATTCTGCAGATTTAAAAATTGAACTAGTGAGAAAGAGATTTGATGCTCTTAGGAGTGATTTTGACAAGATTGACAAGATTTATAATAAAAAATTAAATGATTGTAGTAAAGATATTGATAATTTTGGAGAAAAGTCAGAACTAAGTATAATCCAATGGAAAAAATTCAGCAATTTTTTTATTAATGAAATTCAGGTTTTAAAAGATGAATATGTAAACAATATTATTTCAAATAAATTAAGCGTAATGGCTATTGAAAGAAGAACAAATAATATTAAATTAGTTGATTTAAAGGATGAAGTTAGATTATCTTGCAAAGTCCTCATAAATAAATTAAAAGATATGATTGAGATTTCAAAAATTAATGCAGAACTAAATGAAGAAGAAAAATCCATATTGGTATTCACAGATTTTTATTATTTAAATAAAGAATTGAAGAATTATATTGATAATAATTTATTAAAACTGAATAGGGAAAGAATCGGTAAGATTTTAGCATTGTACGACTCAAGTATAAGAAATAGAACATTAAAAATTAATATGTTAGAGCTTCAAAATAGAATTAAAGATCTAAGGATTTTTAAGGATGTTCTCCCAAAACAATTTTATGAGAAAGTTAAGGAACTCCAAATCAATCAAGAAAGAGAAGAGTTCATTGAAACTAAAAAATATTTTGAATCTATTTTAGAAAATGAAAAATCGGCTATAAAAAGGATACAACATAGTCTTAAGGTATTTAATAAAATGCAAAATTTCATTGAACAGCAATTTAATACTCTCAATATTGAATTAAGAGGGTATCTTAATAAAATTTTCAAAGAAACAGAAGGTTTTGATAATTATTTAAAGATTCAAGGAAATTTTGAAAATAAAAAACAAGAATTTAAGGAGAAGTTAAAACAAGCACAAAATAAAATTGAAGAACAAATAACCTTGTTATCTAACAAACCGGGAAATTCAAGATTATTAGTGCCTGAAATCAGAGAGTTATATGTGAAAGCTAAAAATGAATTTTTAAAAGAATATAATGATAAAAGTCAAAAAATTCAAGACCATCTAATAATGATAAAGAATGAGTCATTCCGCGAAAAATTAGTGAGCATTGTTAATAAAAACAAGATTCATTTAAGTCAATTATTAGGTAATTTAGAAAGGAAAGTAGAAGACAATATTGAAATTAAAGAATTTAAGAAAAGTAATATTTTGATTCAGAAGAGAGCTAGTAATATTGAATTAGAGATCAAGAATATCCTCAGATCCATCGATACTAAAAGAAAAGAATTTACTAAACTAGCAAAAAATTTTAATCATGCTTCAAAATTTATAATAGAAGATTTTAATAAGTTTATTGATGATTATTACGAGATTTTAGCTGAAAAAGTTAAGGCTCTTGAACGTCTGATACTAAAATCATATATTGATATGACTCTTAAGGCTGTAGCAAATGAATATTTAACAATTGGGTTTTTAAATAGTGAATTAAAAATAAAAAAGCAAAATATTCAGGATCATTTGCTTTTTCTAATTAGTGCCGGAGAGTTGAATGGAAAGTATGATATACGATTTGGAATTTACTATGAAAATCCAGAGATACTAGATGATTTAGATGAAACCGAATTAGAAGTTATAAAAAGTACTAATTTTAAAGTGAATATGATGTTGCGTCATCTAAAAAACTTTGCAAGTCAATACGGAAGTATTATAGCTTTTTTTGCTTCAATTGTAACAATTTCATATTATTTATTCCTTTTCAGTGGAGGGAATCCCGCAGTAATCTCTTTACCTATAATAATTACAATGCTAGTTTTAGTGTTTTATTTTTTAAGAAAAGGTAAAGAGGAAAAAATTAAGTAGCTATTGGATTTAATAGAGATATTAATTAAAATCCATAATGAGGCATACTTGATTATTTAGTTTTTTAAGATATCCTAGAAAACATGCTTGATTAAAATGGATTTGGAATTTTCGATCAATGATATCTTCATTATGAGCAAATTTTTGTAGCATAATATAATCTATTTTTCCATCCGTGCCATAAGTCTTAACAATATTAATTAATGATTTTATATTCTGATTTAAATAAGTCTTTTGTTGAGAACTTTGCTTAATTTTTTTTGATTTCAGTTTAACTACTTTTTCTCTCAGACTAGATTTATCAAATTTTATTAAATCTGAGTAAAAAGTTACACCACACTGTTTGAGATAGTCATATTCTTCACTTCCACAGAAATTATCAAGATTGGTAATAATTTCTTCTATAGAACGATTAGCTAATTGCCTTTGCTCGAATTCTTTTCTCTCTTTAAAATTTTTAATAATCTCAAATTCTGAGGATTGAACTTTTTGGTCTATAAACTTAATGGATTTGCGGTCTAAAACATCAATTAATTTCAATTGCTTAGGATCAGAAAGAACAGCATTCATAGATTGTTCTTTTCTTCGAGCAACAATATAAAAAGGAACATCGACTGTTTCTTCTGTTACCAGTATATAGCATCTTCCTGGAGCATATCTACCAGTTCTTCCCCTTCTTTGAATTAATCTGATTTCTGAAGGAACAGGTTCGAAAAAAATGATAGCATCTACGTTTGGTATATCTAAACCCTCCTCAGCAACACTTGTGGCGACTAAAATGTTTATCAATCCTTCTCTAAATTTTTCTAAGACTTCGATTTGTAGTCGTTGAGGAAATCCATTATCATCAATCTTGCTTGCTTGACCAATGAATTTCTCAATTTTAAGTTGACTTTTAAATTCATTTTGTAATTTATTTTTAAGAAATTCTGCCATTTCCCGGTATTGAGTGAAGATCAAAATTTTTTTATTATTAAATTCTTCAATTTCCTCTTTGATGAGGGATGTGACCTTTAATAATTTAGGATGAGAGAGATCTTTTTGTTTTCCACTTTCAATTATGGAATTTATATGAGTAAAATGCTCTGAATTGACAATTCTTTTCGCAGATAAGATGTCATTACCTGCTTTATATTGAATTTTTTTTAGAAAAGATTTAAAAAGAGTAATGTCTTGTGTCTCTAATAAGTCTTTAGCATGAAGAATAGATATACAACTTGAGCAATAGGAATATACAGAAGGGATATCAAGTCTGTTTTCCTCTATTATATCCATAATTCTTGGAGATTTATAATACAAGGACTCTTCATATTCATCTTCAGATAACCCTAATCCTTCCCCTTTTTCATATTGTAAAGATAATGTCAAATCTCGTGCGATTCCTAAGAAATCTAATTTAGAATAATATGGTTTATTTGGAGGTAGCAGATTATTTTTAACAAACCATCTTAGATATCCTTCAAATAAGTTATACCAAACTGCACTTAATTCCCTCAATTTAAGAGGTAAGTCGATTAAATTAATAAACATATCAATTTCATGAATAAAACTCTTTACATCCTTATCTTGATAATTTTTAAAGATAATATTTTCAATATATAAGTTATCACAAATTAGTTGAATACGATCATAATCCTTTCCTGGTGAAGCAGTCAGCCCTAGAATTAATGGATCAGTACATGTTTTAACATAATCCTCTGAAATTAAGTTGTAGGCATAATTCCCTTTTGTTTTATGTGCTTCATCGAAAATAATTAAAGATACTTGTGTTAAGTTATATCTACCTCTCATTAAATCATTTTTTATTACTTGAGGTGTAGAAATTATAATTTTTGAACTATAAAATAATATTATTCTTTTCTCTGGAGGAATTCTTCCTGTAAATGATGTAATTTCCTCTCCTTCAATATCCAGAAATTTTTCACATGAAGCTTTATGTTGTGCTACTAAAGGTCGCGTAGGGGCAAGAATTATAATCTTCGCTTTTGAATATTTTTTCAAACGATTAGCGATTAATAAAATAGCTATAATCGTTTTTCCTAGTCCTGTTGGTAAAACAACTAATGAATTTTTATTTTTACAGCTGTTTAAAATATTTTCTTGATAGTCTCTATATAAAATTCGATTCTTTTTTAAGAAGAGGCCGTTAATATATTGCTTAGGTTGTTCCTGCATACTTATAATTACTGAAGATTATTTGTTTTTAAAAACAACATCGCTGTAAGATTTTTATAATATTTATATGACTTCTGAATAATAGAGGTTATTTATTAATTTAGAAATAAGTAAATAAATTCCGTGTAATTATGGAAATGAATAATTTAATTGTTTATTACAGGAAAAAATAAGATTTTCTTTTTATTATCTTTTCTATAAATAAGATCCTTACTTTCAAGCAGTTTTATAGTTAATACAACCCACCCTCTAGCGACTTGATGGAGAAACCTACTATTTTCTGGATAAATAGCTCTTATTATTTCTTTTGGAGAAATTCCATTTTCTGAATTGTTATAAATTATATCTAATACTTGTTTTTCTCTTGCTTTTCTATGGGATAATATCTCTGTTATTCTTTCGTTAGGATTTTCTATAGGACTCCCGTGAGCTGCAAGAATTAATTTAAGATTTGGTAGTTTCTGTATTGTTTTAATAGATTTTATATATTCTGCTACATCACAATTTGGAGGGCCAAGCCAAGTAGTAATAGACCTTAAGATATTATCTCCAGAAAATAAAATACCTTTTTCCTCATTATATAGAGATATATGATCAATAGCATGCCCTGGAGTAGGAAAAATTTTCCAAATTTCCCCGTTGATTGAAAATTCTGTATTTTCTTCAATAATTTCCTCCGGATCATCTATATACGAAACCCCAAATATCCTTTGATAAAATATTTTTGAACCAATATTTCTTAAGAAATTGACAATTTTAAGAGATGTTTTTTTTCTAATTCTCAAATAATCTTTATAAGCGTCAGTTTCAAATGTTTTTATAAAACTTTCTTTATCTTTAATCATTTCTGCACTTTTCTTTGTTAAAGTGATCTTTATTCCTAAAGCCTTTCTTATCCGATTTAATCCACTAAAATGATCAGGATGACAATGAGAAACAAGTATTCTTGTGAGTTTGAATTCTTTATTATTTATTTTAAAATGCCTCTCAATTTCTTTCAATTCGTTAATAAAATGCTTTACAGCTCGTTTCGTTCCATAACCCGCATCATAAATAATTCCATCTGAGCCCGCTAAAACATAAATGTTTTCTGGTGGCTTTATCGCGCCAAATGAACCTTTTTCTTTTATTAAAAAAATATTAGAGTAGACTTCTCTCATTCAATTTTTATAAATTTCCAAAATATTTATTACTTGGTCTTATAAAGATAATAATTATGCCGTATGCAATCGTTCTGTCGTTTGATGAAGAAAGCTCTTTTCCTATAATTCAAGTGTTTAAAAGATTTAAAGATAAAAAAATTAGCTCTATGCTTTATGAAGAAAAAATGAAACCCCACATTACTTTAGCTAATTATAAAATTATTAATATCGGTATTGCTAAAGATAGATTAGAGCTTTTTTTGAATAAGAAAAAAAAAAAAAAAGAATTTTTTAGCAGTTTGGTCTCTAATGAGAGATACTTAGAAGTATTTAATAGCTAAAAGAATGTCGTCCCGAGTTATTTTCTTTCTCTTTGCGTGTTTGGTTAAAGTTAACGCAGTTTTTGTAAGTTTTTCGGCTGATTGACCCATCCAATCAACTAATTGATCGACTGCATCACGAGCAACGATAATGGCACCATTGTGTTTCATTAATCTTCGAATAGGACTCCAACTAATATATTCGGACATATTTTATTCCTCCACTATAGTATAATTTTTAATAATTTTTATTGAAATTTGGTATTTTTTAAGAGTTTGTTATATAGATATATATCTTTCATATATTTAAAGATTTTTATTCATGCTTAGTTTTATGGAGAATAAAATGAAAAAAAATGAACGACAAAATTCGAAATTGTGAAGATGATCAATCTCGTGAAAGTTATAACTTTTTTATGGATTTACTATTATCGTTAAAGATTGAGGGTTTTATGGGTATTTCAATAACTAGGATCCATTAGATTATTAAATTAGTCAAAATGAAAGAAAATAAAGGAAAAATATTTAATTTCTGAAACGTCGTATTAACATTTTTTTTAAGATTTGTGACTTAAGCTTCTTTAAAAAATTTAGGTACAAAAGCCTTAAATGTTAAGATCAGTAATGTTATCATAATTTATGGTCGAAAATGATAAGGTTAAATATACAATAAGTTAATAGATCTTATTTACTAAGTAATATACTTAAAAACGTGAATTTTCATAAATTTTTTAGATATCAGTAAAGATTAGGATTTTAATCATGCACATTTATAAGTTTAATTTAGGATTCTAATAATATGAAATCTAAAAAATTCTTATTAATCTTTATTTTAAATTGTTTGATTATTCCTTGTATCTTTGTTTCATTTACTAAAGCAGAAATTGATTGGCAGGTAAATGAAGGCAGCAAGCTTACCTGGGTTGTTCAAACTTCCAATGAATCACTAGGATTTCTTCCAGTAAATTCACGATTTGAAATGACCATCACTGCAATCGAGTCTATACCCAGCATGGGACCAGGAGAAGCAACTAAGCTATTCGCAAATCTTACAGTGTATAATAGTGCTACGACATTGAGAACCCAGATATTAAATAATGAAACATTTTGTACTTACGATTCGGGAACGAATACTTCAAGCTTATATACATATATTGATGATCATTGTTTTATAATCCCTCCAGATTATGTCGATGGATTTATAGTGGGCTTAGACTCCTTTTATAGTAGTTTTTTTGATTATACAATACCATTAACTACTCAAGGAATCTTTACTTTCTCTGGATATGATGGAGCAACTGATTTATTATACATGTGGATGTTTAACGGAAATTATATCGCCGATAATTTAGTTGTCGTTTTTATGGATACTTCTTCAGAATTTGAATATTGGTTAGTATTGCAAGCTCCTAGTTCAACTATCTCTATAGGGAGTTACTTCTTAATCTTTGCAAGTGTTACGATCGTTTCACTGCTTTATCTGTATAAGAAGAAATTAAAAATTAAACATTTAAACTTCTAATAGAAGTTAATTTTTTTTTTTTACCATACAATTTGTGAATAATTGCAATTTTTACATTCAATAGATTCACTTTTTTGTGGAAAATAAGGAAATATAGCTCCACAGTTCTTACATTCTAATTCATACAAATCATCTTTAGATTTTACGATTCCATTTGAGATGAGATGATCCTTGAAATCGTTTGAGATTTGCGTTAAAAATGAGATTAAAAGTGAATGATTTAAAGATGAAGCGATTATTTCAACTTTGTTAGATAAAATTTGACCAATTGCTAAAATATCTTCCATTATATTTGATTCCGTTCCAAAATACCATAAAATTTTTTTGTTAATATCTTTAGTGACTAATTGAAAATTTCGTGTAAAAAAAAGTTGTTCGAGAATCTCGAAATATATCTCAGGATCTAATGGATCCTTAATTCCTATACCCAAACTCCTAATCACTTTTTTAATACCTTGTTGTTGAGCAAAATCTCTAATGAAACTTGAAGGGACTACTTTAGGTTCAATGTTTATTTCTTCGATAGTTATTTCTATAGGTTTTGAATCCAAAACTCTAATAGTATCTTTATTATTTACATAAGTAACAATAGTCCTTATTTCTCCGGCAGTATTAAGAGAATTTGGAGTAAAATGGAGATGAATTTGTTTATTACTTTTTTCATTCAATTCGTCAAATTCAAGGTCTATTTGTTTGATATTATTTTCAGCCTTTAAACGAGGAATACTTATTGTAGTGGGATAATATCTAGCTAGTGTGAAAAACGCGGGGAGTTTGACTTTAATTTTCATCTCAGTAATGGGTGCCAAACTTTGGTTATCAATGAGTATTGAGTATTGGAGATGACTACCGAATGGTCTATAATCAGTTGCAAGTTTGATTTTATCTTCTTGATCAACTTTTTCGAATGTGTATTTATCAATTTCCTTAGTTTTAATATCATCTTTAGCTTTAAAAAAAACTAAATCATGCGCCTGTAGAGGATTATTATTATTCTCTTTTTTGGCCATAGTATTTCATAAAAATTTTATTTTATAAAAATCAGATTTGAATTTTCGGAATCTTGATAATTAATAAAAATATATTCTGATTTATATTTTTGTATAACTTATATTTATTAATTATACTTGAATGTAATATGTTTGAAGAATTAAACACTTTATGGAGCTCACCAACAATTAAACCATCTTTTGAGCTAGTCCATGTTATTTTAGCTCTTTTTTTATTTAAAGAAAACAAGGAAGGGATTGGTAGATATCGCCTACAAAAAGAACTTGCAATTGGTTCTGGAACAACCAAATCTCTTATCACCAAATTAAATGAGAATTTGAATTTTATCACGGTTTTAACTGAGGAAAACCTAATAAAAGGTCACATTCTCACTAAATCTGGTTTAGAGTTTGTAAAAAAAGTTAAACTAAGAGTTCCGTTGTTAAAGGTGGGAGACTCCTCAATATTAAAAGATATTATTATTAAGTCAGAAGAAAAATTTTCTTATTTCTGTTTAGTAAGAGATGGAATTGATAAAATAACAAATGGAATTGATCAAAGAGATGCTGCTATTAAAATCGGTGGTATGGGAGCAACATGCCTGCTTTATGATGGAGAAAATTTGATCTTTCCATCTCATTCCCTTTCTCAAAAGGACCAAGATCAAATAAAAGTTGAACATCATATTTATAACTATATTTACTCTGTCATTCAGAATAGCGGTTCTCATTTAAAAGAAAATGATGTTTTTATCATAGGTTTAGGTGAAAATCTAGAAAACGCAAGACTAGCTGCTTTGAATGCGGCTCTAACGATTTTATAATTTAGGGGTTGACTACTTAGATTGAAATATGAGGAAGATATAATTCTATCCCTCAGTAGAAAAATCTTTGAAGAAATAAAGCATTGTGTTAAGAAAGCTTTTCCTAATGAAGCTTGTGGCTTAATTTTTGGGAAAATTAGCGAACTAAAAAAACCTAATAGTAAAAATAATTTTTCTTATCATTATAATGCTCATAAATTTGAGTGCGTTGAATCTTCACATAAAAGTTCAGTTGCTTTCTTAATGGATGACTATGCAAAATTAGTAGAGCTCTCTAGTATATATTCTAAGCAAAATAATTATCAATTATTAAGTATATTTCATTCGCATTCAGGAAGTGCTTATCCAAGTGGTGTTGATATTCCTTATATGGAAAGTTTCTATAAAAGTAATATTGCTAAATTTAAACATATAATTTGGATTATAATGGATGCTAGTAGCAAAGAACTAAATGGGTTTTTATATATTTTTAATGAGTTAAAACAAATTTTAATCCAAATTAATAAGAAGTAAATTTATAATAAAATAATCATTCAACTTGAGTAAAACCATTCTTATCAATAGTACAGATTTGAAGTTCAGATCCAGAAGCAGTATCGCGTTCTATTGAGCTGGTAATTGCTGTTTTTATAAGCTCAATGCCCTTAGCTTTTGTTAGATTAGGTTTCCAATCCGCTTCTAAAACACCAAGACTAAAAGGGCTACCACTTCCAAAGGATAAATATTCATTTTCTTTATATAATGTACCTAAAAGGTCAATTCCGTAAAGTATACCAGACTTTTCACTTAAAGAATATCCACCTACCAAGATCATGCTCAAAAAAAAGCTTCTTCCAGAGAATAATATATTGCGGCAGGTACTAGCTACATACTTTGGATCAGGAACTTCTCCTTCTTCGACTTCTTTTAGACGGGATAAAGCACGTAGCTGCGATATAACATACTGGCAATCTGCTACTCCACCAGCGATTGTAGCTGCAGTATATTTATTAATTTCGAATAGTTTTTGAGCTTGTTTAGAGGCGATAAAGTAACCTCCTGTAGCTCGGCTTTCTGTACCAATAACGACTCCATCTTTTATAATTATTCCTACTGTTGTGGTGCCGGTCTGAATTATTTTATCAATTTGTTCTTGATCTAATTGCCTAAGATTATTGTTATTTTCCATCATTTTGCTGTGAAGTAATTTCTTTTATCAATTATAGCTATGTTAATGTTATATGTTAAATAAAAATTTTGTCTATATTTATTTTGCCTTAATAAAACATAATTTCACTTAAGTTTTAAAAAAATTTTAAAGAAATACTTCCTTATCCTATTTATTAATTTGAACTATATATGGTAAATCTGTTATGGCACGTAGTCAATGGAGAAGTAAAAGGAGATATACCGGGAAAAAATATAGACACTTCAGAAAGAAGCGAAAACGAGAACTTGAACGCCCGCGTGTTGATACTGAAGTAGGTACTTCTAAAGTAAAAAAGCAACGTACGTTGGGGGGAAATTTTAAGCTTAAATTATTTGCAACTCAATTTATTAATGTTACAGACCCTAGTACAAATAAAACTAAGAAGGTTAGAATATTACGTTTTGAAGAAAATATGGCTTCAAAAGATTTAAATAGAAGACACATTTTAACAAAAGGAGCAGTCGTCGAAACAGAAATAGGAAACGCAAAAGTAACAAGCAGACCCGGGCAGCATGGTCTTCTAAATGGTGTGTTAATTTAAATCTTAAAAACAGGATATTATGAATTATTTTTCTTACTCAAACAAAACTTTTAAAAAAAATATATTTAATTTGTCTTAATTATGGATGCTATACGTGTAATGAAATATTTTTTTGCGTTCCCATATGTGGGGGGGATTTTAGTAGTTGCTTCTTTTTTCTTCCCTGTGGCATCATTTTTTGATCCTAATTGGTTTGGCGATCCTTCATATTCTTATTGGATGTGGGGACTTTTAGGCACAGTTAATTGGAATTTTCATGGTACTTGGTACTGGTGGACTGAATATTCTTTCATTCAAAATATAATACCCATATTTGTTTTTGGTTTATTTTGTTGTGCTTTCATTATATTTCTTGCTATAAAAATAGTTTTGAAAGCAAGGAAGATTGGAATTGAGGAAAAATTTTTAGATGATATTAGATTTCCGATATACTCTGGGGTGATTTTTGCTATTACACTCATTTGGATGAGTGTAATAGAAATATATTTCTCTATCTATGGTTTTGTGGATTATACCCCTGTCTTTTCATTTTGGGGACAGTTTAACGTGCAGTTTGGAATAAGTGGAATATTTTTAGGTGCTTCTTTACCTATCATTGGGTTTGTTTTAACTAAAATTTACTATAAAAGATATGACTATTTATTCTATGAAGAAGAAGAAGAATAAATAGTTTTATTATTTCTTTTATTATGTTAAAATTTCAAAATTCTGCTTAACTACCAATTGTAACTAACCCCAAAGGATCTATTCTTGAATTTTAATATTTTTCACATTTGCCTTTTTACCTTCAATTATTTCAGTATTATTGCTACCACAATTTGAGCATTTGAATAATTGAAGTCCCGTCAATTGTGCTTCATGAGTTAAAGAAACTTCTGAGTTTTTATTACATTCACGGCATTTAATTTTACCGGGGGTCATTGCAATAGTCAATTTTGCTCCTTCTGCAATTGAACCTTTAGTTGCCATTTCAAAAGAGCGTTGAAGTAGCTCAGGAACTATAAGCGTTAATTCTCCTATTTCTAGTAATACTTCAGTTATTTTTTTTGCATTATATTTTAGTGCTGTTGCTTCAGCTATTTTAAAGATATCATAAGCAAAAGAAAATTCATGCATAATTAAAAGTTTTAAGTTTCGATTATAATTTTCTCATTTCTTTAGCAACTTCAAGTATTACTTTATTCTTTTTTTTTCCCTTTGTATCTATTAAGATCCTTCCAGGTTCTTCCCACCATGTTTTAGGATATTTATAACTTCTTTCAATTTCGGCATTATAACCTAAGTTCTTTGCGGCTTTTGCTATCTCCTCTAAATTAACTTTTTCTAAAGCAAATTTCCTCGGAAGTCGTCTACCATTACCTCGACTTCTCTTAGCATCAAAATATTGTGGCCAAAAGATTAAAAAAGGTTTCCTTGATCTCATTAAACTAATAAATAAATAAGTTTTTGATGAAAATTAAAACTTTCTAAGCAATTTAAAAATTATTAGTACAAAAAAGATTTAATTACCAGTTTTCACTATTCATAACATAACAAAAAGAACTCTCGTTATAGTGGGAGGGTAGTCTAGCTTGGTATGATACTTGGCTGGGGGCCAAGTGGTCGGGGGTTCAAATCCCTCCTCTCCCACTCATTAGTGCAAACATAAAATAAATTTAATAATAAAAATAATTATTGAATATTTAATGAATTGATAAATTACTTTTCCTTGAGTATCTAAATATATTTTATCATGAATTATCATCTCTTTTTCAATAGTTCTACAAAATAAATAAAGAGGTCATTAAAAATTATTGAATTGGAAGATATTCAGGATTATGAATGGGCAAATGATTGGAATACAATTGTTGAATTATTTGATATGGTTAACAGATTGAAAGATTTATTTAATCACTTAGATGTCACATATCTTCGTGAAGTAGAGCAGAGAATTTTAACATTGAATCTTGAAAAATATGTATGTTCTCTACAAAACTTTATAATTGAAAAATATTCTTAATTTCTTTTTATAAAGAAGTAGAAAATTATTTTCCCACGTACTAATAAAATGTTTTAATTTTGTTAAAGTTTATAAGTGTATCAAATCTATTTTTTGATTAAAAATAAACAAAAAATAAAGTTGAGTTTAAAGTGCCATGGAGTAAGTTACAAGAATCGGATATGTTTATGCGAGTAGTGGCAATTGGTGGAGGGGTTGTTGCCCTAATTGAATCGTTATTGCATTTGATAGGAATTTTTGAATTTTGGAGTTTAGGATGGCCCTTTGAGGTCATTGCTATTGTCCTAGCAGTTTGTGCTGTACTTTTAGGAATTAAACCAATTCATTATACTCCTTCATTCCTATTTGTTATCGGTCTTGCTTTAATCATATTTTCGGTGTTCGTTGGCGGGATAATTGTTCTTCTCGCAGCAATTATTGGAGCTATTACTTAAATCTTTAAAAAATTTTTTTTATTTTTTTTTACTTATATTATAAATGGAAATTCTTAGGATTTCTAAATCTTAGAATTTTGTAAAAGAAATTAGATTTTCGTGAAACTTAAATTTCACGATCAAATATTCTAAATATTTCTTAAAAGTGTCAGAATTGTGCCATCACACACAGTCATTAAACTGATTTATTGACTTAAAGCAAGTGCTAAAATTAATGCTCCATAGATTTCAGATTTGTGACCAATTCGAGAGGTGTCAATAATGGCATTAGGAAGGTCTCCCATATAAATAGCCCCGTATGCTTTACCTCCACCTAAATGAACTAAGGTACGATAAATTAAATTGCCAGATATACCATCAGGAGCCATAATCAAATTTGATTTATTTTCTATTGCCTTTTCTATTAATATTTCATCGTGAGAAATCTGTAAATTTGGATATTTTCCTTTCATTAATTTAATAATTTTATCTGCATCTTGGATTGTTCGATCAACCGTGGGATCTCTTCCGATATCTCCTAATCTTCCACCACTTAAAATACTTATATTAGGAGGTATCTTAATTTTTTGTAATTCTTTAAGACTTGATTCTAAAAAAAGTAATTTATTTTTTAAATTAGTACATTCATCAATACCAACTGGACCGTAGAAAAATTGATGTTTTTTAAAAGTTTCTAATACTGCTAGTCTACTGAAATCTTTAATACGGAGAGTTGTTTTAAGATTTTTTATGAATTTACTTGAACTTAATGATCCTCTCACAATAGCTTGGATTGTATTTTTCAATAAAAATTCAACAATAGATTTTTCAGGTACTTCACATTCAACTAACCTCATTTGTGGAGTTGGTTTTAGCAACCTTTTCAAAAAATCCTTTTTTCCAAAAAGTAAAACGTTAGAATTAAACTTTTTGGTAAATTCTAGGCTTGCTGTTAATATCTTCTGATTATGGTACTCAGAGTCTCCTAATCCTACGCCAATATTTATTGACTTTTTTCCTTTTGCCGCGAATTCATATTTCTGTAGTATTGTCATATTCCTAAAATTTTTTAAAATCCATAATAAACCATATAAGCCAAAAGTATTGTGATTACGTCGTAAACTCCATGAGTAATCACTACTGCAATTAAATTTTCTTTCCGCCAATAATAAATTAATCCTAACATTAAGGAGATCGCAAAGTAGGGGATAAATGAAAGAGAGAAGGATATAAAAGTTATTAATGGATTTTCAACATCCATCAAAAATATGCCTATTACATGAATTAAAGCAAAAATAAATGCTGTGATTATTATTCCTCCCTTATTTCCTAAACTCCTCATCAATCCCTTCTGCATAAATCCTCTAAATAATATTTCTTCAGAGGTACCAATAATTAATATCAGCACCAGAGATAATAAAATTAAGTTTAGAATATCTGCTCCTGAGATTATTAGTTCAATATCAGTAGTGGTGCTAGAAAGATTTCGAATAATCTCAACTCCAAATGCAAATTCTAAAATTATTTCAGTTAAAAAAGCAATTATCGCAACTAATAATAAACCTATCACAGCAAATCCTAATCCTATTATGATCTCTTTTAATGTTCTTTTTCTATCAAAACCTTTCAATGTAAAACCTAATAATCCTAATCTATTTTTTAAAGAGGGATTTTGTAGATATTTTCCTACATAAAATACTGGAACTAGAATAAATATCAATTCAAAGAAAGAACTAAATATTAGAAAATAAGGGTTAAATATAAAATCAAATACATACTCCAAATTGAATGAAAAGTAAATTATAATAGCCAATATTCCCGCTGTTAAAAAATTCATTAGGAAATAAGCTCCTAACGGTACTCCAATAGACGCACCAGTTCCCCATAATTTATGATTTTTGGTATCAATAATTTCATTATTCGATATTTTTTTAGGTTCATAAAAAATTGGAGTATTGTAAGCTTGAGGATATTGTGATGGTTTGATATACGGATTTACTACTTTCCTTGGTATTATTTTCTTATTTTCCTTAAGAAATGTAAGATTAGTACCGCATTGCATGCAAAACTTTAATTTTTGAATTTCTGGAATTTTATTCCCACATACTGGACAAAAAAGCCATTTCTCAGATTCAGTAGATTGTTGTATTTTATTACTGTCTCGATTATTCATTATCAAATTACAAAAGTAAATTAAATTACAAAAAATTTTACATTTCAATCTAAAATATAACTTAAAAAACTAGATTTTTTATTAAATATTTTAGGATGTATTCATTATTCGTAGCTTCAATTCCATTATGATAGGTATTGATATTTCTCCTTGGATAATAGCTATATTTAAGAAGTTCTTCTCCTCTTTCAACAATTAATTCATGTTTAATTGAAGGCATCCAAAATGTTTTATTTGTATGTTGATATTCCACCATTACCATAAAGAGAAAAGTGCCTGTTTTTCTCGGGAGAATTTTTGTTTTTATATTTCTCTTCTCATTAGCTCTTAACTTTTTAATATTAGTATATTGCAATTTTGACTGAAATGAGTTTGGCATAAAAAAGTATATCTTTATGTCTTTAATATCAGTTAAGTTGGGATTCTCAATTATAAGAGTCACAGGTTCCTGATTATTTAATTTGAGTTTTCTATTTTCTAATTTAATGTCGATAAAAAGTGGGTATGGAAGTATTTTTTCATCAATATTAAAACTTAGATCAACAAGTTTTTGAAGATTGGGTTTTAATTCTGAACTAAATTGATTTTTCTGTTCTTCTAAAGAAAGAATTTTCTTGCTCCTTATTTCTTCAAAATTTTGAAATATTCGATTAATATATTTTAATATGAATTTATCAAATTCTGTATGTTTAATGGATATATTTGAAATTAATTTTTTGCAATATTCTGATTTAAAATCTCGAATTAATGGTTTTTTGAAAAGGTCAATAATAAAATTCTTTAATAACTCATCTAAATGGAGTAAATCTTTATATTCAACTTCAAATCTCTTGATAATCTTCTCGTTAAATATATTGTTTTGGATTAAGTCACTTAAAGTATTTAAAACTTCAACTGCTTCTGAGTTATAGGCAGTAAAAGCCTGTAGTATCATTCCTTCTAATAAATTATTGAATTTTTCAACATTTATATTCTTATAATTAATGAATTCTGCACGATATGATTCTAAATATTTAACTAATTTTCCAGAATGTAATTTTAAAAGACTTCTTTGATATTTTTGGTATCTTTCAGATACATCTTTAATCCAATTCTGAACATGATTTACTTTTTCAAGATTTTCTTCAGTATTAAATATGATATTTTCTTCTAAAGTATCGGCAGCCAAAAATGGATTATGAATTTTCACTTTTTCTAATAAAACACATGTATTGCGTTCTAATTGGTAAATTTTTTCAATTTGAGTATATAAATTGAATTTCTTTATATTATCTGCTTTAGTTTTTGTAAGTCTATCAAGTAAATCTTCTAACTTATCAGAATAATATTTTGGATTCTTATTTAAAATCCCCCTTAATATCACAGTAAATTCAGAAAGAATAGTATATATTTCTTTCTTTTCGTATATACTATGACTATTATTCTCTAGTTTAGTAATATTGCAATAATCTACAATATTTTGAAAGTTTTTCTCGGCAAGACGATAATAGTTTTCGCAAGTGTTAAAATACTGTGAGTTTTTTGCTAAATAACTAAAATACAATCCTAATAGTGATTTATTAATAATATAGGAATAATCTCTAAAATTTTGATACTTCTTCCTGATTTTTTCGTCCTTAATGTAAGGAAACATAAATTCTTCAATAATAATTTCTAAATTACCAGCAGCTCGAATTAAATTGAATAATTTTAATGGCTCAATATTAATACTATCCAATTTTGTAATAATTAGATGCCTGTATTCATTAAAATCAGAATTTAGTTTATAAAAATACGACTCAATTACAGATTTATATAGATCAATTTCTGAATTTTTGATTACTCTTTCAATTCTAAATTCAGAATTTTTGAATAACCTTTCAGTTTTAAATGATGAGAGATTTAAGATTTCACTTAAATAGTATTTAAAAGAATAGATTGATTCCATATATAATGTATTTGCTTCACAATAAGGACACTGAGCTACCGATCCCTTTACAATGCCTAAACCAGAGCCACACTTTTTACAGGGAAGATGGGATATCATTGACCTTATTTTTAGAGAAATAATTATTTACAGTTATTATAAAGTAAAATATCGATAGTTAAATATTAAAGTTTTATTACTCAAAAACTAAAAGTCACAATATCTTGATGTGTTTTATGATTTCTGATATTAATTATATTTGTATTGGGATTTAATTTTGAAAAGAGTATTTAATGAGTAAAGTAACAATAAAGACACTTTTTTTTTATCTCTATAGGATTAACAAAACCGTAACGTTCGAATTGAATTGTCTCATTCATAGGAATTTTAGAAAGATTTATTTCGCCTTTACCTTCTGAAATTGTCCCATCTGGTTTTAAAATCGAAACGCCAATATTATCATCATTAGGTACCCATTGAATAATTGAGAACTCTCGATCTAATTTCTTACTATGATATGAAGAAAGTATATTTTCATTTTTTAAATCAACGGAATTAATCATAACATTCATTAAATCTTTTAACCGCACGACTTGATCCTTTTTAAAATTCTTCGCATCAGATAATGGAATTAATAATTTCAATTGATTATTTTCAGTGATACATCTTATGCTTCTTTTCCCTTTTTCTGGTTTTGATGGATGTAATAGAGGTTCTGCAATATATTCTTTCTCCGGAATATTATCAATAGTAAGTAATACTGGATTCTCGACATAAAAATACCGATTTGAGATTTCATCTATAATATCTTGGTTCTTTGAATATAACCAATTCACAGAAAATGTTATTCCTGATTGAGACATACCAAGTTCTAATAATGTTTCTCTTAATGCTTCTGGTTTTATACCCCTTTTTCTAAGGGATTGTAAACTCCATGTCCTTGGGTCTTCCCATCCTTCATATTTATCATTCTGGATATTATTTCTAGACTCTGTTTTACTTAATTTCATATTGGCAAAATTAAGTCTTCCGTAATATAGTAATTCAGCTTTCTTCCATCCAAAATGATCCCAAATAAATTCTTCAATGATACCTTCTTTTACTAAGTCTATTCCTCTGAGTATGTGAGTCGCTCCAATCAGATAATCGTCAATTGCCCAAGAATATTCTAACATAGGCCAAACAGTATATTTTTTACCCACTCTGGGATGTTCCGCTTCAGAGATCCTCATTATAATTTGATCTCTTAAAGCTGGATCTTTTTGATCCATTCCTGTTTTTAGTCTTACCACCGCTTCGCCTTCGTGATAGTTCTTATTAAGCATAGCTTTCCATTCTTCTATATTCTTCTCAATCGATTGATTTCTATGAGGGCAGGCTTTTTTAATTTTTTTAAACTTTTCCCTAAATTCTATAGCAGGACAAAAACAAACATAAGCTATATTATCAATAATAAGTTTTTCACAATATTCATAAAAAGTATCTAGTCGATCACTTTTATAGTATATTTTGCTATATTTTACTCCTAACCACTCTAAACCTTCTTTAATTAATTCATACGCTTCTGGTAAGATATATTTGGCTTTTGGGCTATTTCTTAATGATTGTGGACTTCCAATTGTATCATCATAAAATAGAATAAGTTCACCATTATATTTTTTTACATATTCATCATTTAAAACAATCATTCTTGCATTTCCAATATGTAATGCTCCACTTGGATAAGGAGCTAAGCGCATAACTATTCTATTATAATTTGAAATGTTTGGTAATTCTGGTAGTTCTTTTTTTTCCTCTAATTTTTCCGTCTTTTCTAGTCCATGAGGATCTATCTGTAATAATTTCTTTTTCTGATCCTCTATACTTAATTTTAAAATTTCATCAATAATCTGATCCAACATAGGAAGGATAACTTTGGCTTGAGATCTTAAATCAGGTCTAGAAGCCATAAGCTTTCCCATTATTGCTTTCTTGTTTGGTTGCCCATTAAATTTAATAGCATTTTTCAACCCATATAACCAAAGTATTTGCTTAATATCTTTATCAGGCATGGATAATAATCATCTTTTTTTATATTTTCTAAAATTATTAAATATAAAAAATTAAGTTAAATTAAATTTTACAATTTGGAAAGGTTTTGAAGGATCTGATTAGCTTCTTTTATAATATTTTCAATTAAATCTTTAACTGTTGGTATATCATGAATAAGGCCTACACCCTGACCGACTGAAACGACACCAACATTTAATTCGCCTTGTTCATACAAAAGTCTTGATTTAGCTCCAGCAGCAGCATTGAATATCTCCATTTGGTCACTTTTTGAGGTTTCTAATTCCAAAACTCTCTGTGCAGCTTGGTTGTTCCATACTCGATGAGTAGCATTAAGTGAACGCATAATAATTGTTGTATCATAGATGGAAGCGTCTATAAGAGCCTGTTTTAAATTATCATGAATAGGACATTCTTGTGTAGTAAGAAGTCGGGTGCCTATTAAAGCGCCTTCAGCTCCTAAAGCTAATACAGCAGCTACACCTCTCCCATCTGAGATCCCACCTCCACTTACAACAGGAATATCTAAAGCATCAACAGTAGCAGGTGTTAATACCAATGTTCCGATATCATAACGCCCTGTTGCACCACCATTTTCCCAACCAACTACTTCTACTATATCAGCCCCTAGGGAAGCTGCTTTCTTTGCATACCGTACACCAGCGCATTTATGGATCCAAATAATATCATTCTTTTTAAATAGTGGAATGTATTTATCAGGAGCTTGATGACCAGAAGTTTCGATAATTTTAATTCCCTCCTCAATCATTACTTTAACTAAATCTATTTGTTTTATGGGTTTAAGCATAGGAAATAAATTTACATTTACTGCAACCGGTTTATTTGTTAACTTTTTTAGTTCATTTAATGCTTGGCGTAACGGCTCAGGCTTACGATACATCACTGAAGCAAGAATTCCAAGGGCACCCGCATTTGAACAAGCAGCGGCAAATGAAGGATAACTAATATTCATCATATTTCCGCAGAAAATTGGAAATTTTATACCTAACATCTCTGTTACTTTTGTTTTTAACATAAATTTACCACTTTTTTGAATAATGATATAAGAATTTAATTTAATTAATAGAACTATTATTATAAAAAATATAAAATTTCATCTTATTGGATATTGCAATTTTGTTTAAATAATCTCATAATATCAGCTAGGTTAATCTCTGTTAGATCATTAACAATTAATTGCGCACCAAAAAGTTCTTCTCTATTATGTGTCGTTGTAAGGGCTATCGACAGCATTCCTGCTCTTTTAGCTGCTTTTATTCCAACTGGAGCATCTTCAATAACTAAGCAATTTTTCGGATTGATATTTAAATTTTTAGCAACAATTAAAAATACATCTGGTTCAGGCTTCCCTTTCTTAACTTCAGCTGCTGTAATGATAACATTAAAAAATGTTTTGATATTTAGTTGAGATAATATTAAATCCACGTTTTCAGGAGGACCGCTTGAACCTATAGCTAATTTGATCCCTTCTGATTTTAATTCTTTTATAATTTTAATTACACCAGGTAGAGGTGTTAATTTGTCCCTAACTATTTCCCGATAATAAAATTCTTTTCGACTAGCCCATTTTTCAACAAGAAATTCATCTACTTCTGGTCCTACTAATTTACGAGTAATTGTGGGTGATTGTTGACCAAAAGTATCTTCAAATATTTCTCTTGTGAACTCCACACCGATCTCAGCTGCCATTTTAACCCAGCTTTCAAAATGAATAGGGCCAGTATCTGCTAGAACTCCATCCATATCAAAAATAACACAAAAATCATTTATCATAATCTTAACTATAAAGAACAATTAGGTAATTATTATAGAGAATAATTAATTTTAAAGAGTTACAGAAAGGAAAATAATAGATTTTTAAAAGAAATATTTTAATAGAAGGATTATTTACAATTTTTAATGAAATAGCCCAGTGGTCTAGTTGGATAGGGCGCTGGCTTGCGGAGCCAGATCTCGGGGGTTCAAACTTTCATAAATTTTTTATTAAAGGAAAAAATCCCCCCTGGGCTATTTTCTTTCTAATTAACGTTTTAAAGTTATAATTTCAATAAGTTTGTAGTGGTAGAGGACCCGGACCATTCATTTTCAAATTTAGTACCTATTTCTAAAGACAATTTACTCAACAAAGTTTAAGATTTCTAAAATATCGCTTATTTTTATTAGATTTGGTTTATCTATTTCTTTTTCAAAAGGAAATTTATATTTTCTTTCGAGCAATACTGATTTTAAATTTGCTCTATAAGCTCCAATGATATCAGCATATTCATCTCCACAAATAATTACCGAGTCTGTATGACTCTCTAAGCCCATTTTCTCGAGGACGTAGAGAAATATAGTTGGATCTGGTTTTCTTTTCCCATATTTTGCAGATGTCATGATAAAATCAAAAAATTTAGCTAAATCATGCTTTTTTAACATATTTTTTATAGTTTGATGATTTGGATGATTTGATATCAATGCAATTCTAACGTTCTTTTTTGTTAACTTTTCTAAAGTTTCTCGAGTGTTTTCAAATGGTTCCCATTCTTCTTCTTCACATGAATGGTACATTTCAGCTAATTTATTATATGTATTCAAATCTATTTGATCAATATTATTTATGATTTTATCTTCACTGAGTGATTCTAAAACATTTTGAAATATCAGAGTTGTTGGAAATTCAGTTTTAGTTTTAATACATTTTCTAAAAAAATGTTCACGTTTCTTTGCGAATTTCTTAATAAAGGTTTCATCTGTTATCTTTTCGCTCCAAACTTGTCTTTCTTTTAAATAGCTAATAGATTTTAGCAATCCTTTTTTAAAACATTCATAATATTTTTCAACAGATGGATTATCGAAGTAGAATAATGTAAAGCCGAAATCAAAAATAATTCCCTTAATCGTCATAGTGTTAATAAATATAAAAAATAATTCTCAATTTTAATTTATCTAAAGTAAAAGGTAAGTAGGAGATTATTGTTTCTGTTAAATACTTAATAACAAATAAATTATTAATACAGATGTTTAATATTACTGAGAACCAAAATGTCGATCGATAAATGGCTGGACGAAAAGGGTTCAAAAGAAGAAAGAATTAAGAGAGAGCAAGCTTTTACACGTCTTACAAAGGATGAAGTTCAGGAGTTAAAAAAAAAGAAATTACGAGAAATGGTTAAAAAAGAAGGAAATAAAGAGAAAGACAAATTTTTGGAAAGCATAATTGAATTTAAAGATTGGTTAAACCAGAGAACTTATCTAAAAGGCGATTTTGAAAAAATTGAAATGTGGATAAAAAACTTGAATTCAATATTAACCATATTATCAGAAAAT
>JAEOTH010000166.1 GCA_016839915.1 Promethearchaeota archaeon | reverse complement strand
TTTCAAGTGGTTTTAGCTCACTAATTTTAACATCGTGAGTCTCATTTTGATTTTTATTTAAGCTCATTTTTACACTTCGGTTTAAAACGACTGTAACCTTAAATATAATAAGAAGGATAAAATAACTTAGATTACATATTCGAAAACTCGTAAGGTTACAGAGAAATTCAACTATACAATTTGGCTCTTTTACTTTCTACTATTGGCCTAAGGTTCATTTGAAGCCTTTTTTGTACCAAGTTTATAATCATTTTCCAGCGTTTTAGGATTTTTTTTCTCAAAATTCTCTTGTAGTAAGTCTACGCAATTTATTGCATTAAATATAAGATGAGCTAAGCCTATGACTTTTGAATTTCCCGATTCTCCTTTCTCATCTAAAATGAATATTATTCTAAATTTTACTCAGCCAATTCATGACTCTGTATCGATTATATCAAAATAACAAGTGTAAAACTTCTAATTTTATTAAAATCAAATTTCCTTTCTGGTATTTATTGCATGCATCAACTGATGTGTAATATATCTTCGTCAGCTTGAGATTCTGGATATAGGGGGACTTGTATAGAATGCAATTCTTCTTTAACATTCTTAGAAAATAAGTTGTTTAGACGTTGAAGCAATTGCGTTTCTAGGATTACCATCGTTAAAAGTATGATTAAACTTCCAGAAATTATCCATTCCGAATAAGACATCTTTAAGTACAAGATTTCGTAAGAAAATGGAACGAGAATCTGTAATAATAGGTAAAAAGTTGTGTTAACCGATCCCATTTTAGATATCGCGTATTGATGAAGGCCAAAAGTTAATATGGTTGAGAATACTCCTAAGAAGATTAATAAGGGAAGAATATTCAAAATAATTGAAGAATCTGGAAGAGGGGCTAAAAAGGATAGCAAGAGGAGAGGTAGAAATGTATGGACGATACTAGCATATAAAAAACTGAGATAATCGAATCCCCTCTCTTTTGATTTTATATCGACCATGAATTTATCAGTTAATACAATGTTCAATCCCCATAGAAATGCAGCAATTAGTAGAAATATAGTACCAATACTTGTTATTGTCGAAAAATTGTTCCAATCCCCGTTAAAAGTTATGAAAAACATGCCCAATAGCGCAATACAAGATAATACAATGATTTCTTTAGTCATCTTATTCTTTCCGAGTTTCCACGATAAAAACGGAACCATTATAATGTAACTGGTAGATATAAGTGTTGCTAACCCCGCAGTGGTTAAATTTTGTCCAAGGGTAGATGTTAAGTAACCAAAAGAAATTAACCAACCAATAAGGATACAATTTCTATTCTTTAATAAAAATAATCCCTGTCTTCTTTTAATTTCTGGTAAAAAAATACTCATCGCTAGTACCGCTATTCCAAATCGCATAGTCATTATAAATAATGGTGTACAATATTCCAAAGCTATTTCAACAAAGATGGGTGCTAATCCCCACATGAAAGTACTTAGAAGCATAGCAAATTGAGCACGAGTCATATCTTGCATGAGAAAAACATATCAGATGACCCATTAGAGTTTACTACCTCCAACCGGAGGTATATAATATTTAGTCAATAAGGGATAATATCCATTTTCAAGTTGAAAATTTATGCTTTACAAGTTAATACTTAAAATAAAACATAGATGTCCTTTTTCTCTCTATTCAGAAAAAAATTCTTCTTTTGAAATCCTACATTGGTGTAATACCCAATACGATATAGTTGAAATGCGTGGAGAGCCCGAGAAGATAGAAAAAACAGTTGATGAAATCAATAATGAGCTGGGAGAAATAATGAAGATATTTCCTGTTGAAAACCAGACACAAATTGTTATAAAACATTGCGAATGCGATGATCTTCCCTTTATTGATATTCCAGAGAAGTTAGGATGTGTACTAATTCCACCTGTTAAATATTTGGCTGGAATCGAAATCCAACAACTACTGGTAACATTAGATAATGTTCAACACCTATTGACAGAGTATAAGAAAAAGGATCCAACCGCAGAGATAGAAATAATAGAATTAGCCCCATTAAAAGATGATCCAAAAGTACTAATCCTGTATCCTGAGGAGGTCAGAAAGGAGCTAACTCAAAAACAGTTTCAATCAGTAACCCAAGCCTATGAACAGGGTTATTATGATATCCCTCGTAATATCTCTGTGGATTCATTAGCTGGAGAAATGAATATCAACCGTAGAACCTTTGAAGATCACCTAAGAAAAGCAGAAAGAAAAATCATGAAGAAACTCATTCCTTTATTGAATCCACAAATCAAAAATAAATAATCTCATTTTAGAAACTAAATATTCTAATTACCAGCATTAAGCTTTCTGATCAAACGAATGAATGAATTTCAAAAGTTAGATCTCATCCAATCGAACATCCAATTATTCTATCTTCTTTATTTGATGAAATTGCCATTAAGAGAATCATCAATCATTATTTAGTGATTTAGCATAAAATCCCTCAAGATTTATAAGGAATAAATTTCCTAGAAATTTAATTTTTAATAAATTCTTTTGCTGGAGTAGTGTTCCATGAAAAAAAATATAAATTCTATTCATCTATTTCTACTGATGCTTGTTTTAGGAAGTCTAATTTCAATTGATCTCCCTCTAAATTTCACAAACTCTGAATTTGTTACTCATTTAAATGACTCACAACATATAGAA
>JAEOTH010000165.1 GCA_016839915.1 Promethearchaeota archaeon | reverse complement strand
TTGGAAACAGATAAAAAACTTAAAGAAGTAAAAAATTTGCAGAAGAAAGATATACCAAAAGCAATTGAAATGATAAATTCTCTTATTCGATCATATTCAGATGCAAAAGAAAAGGCTGAACAATCTAATGAATTAATTAGCCTTGTAGAGAAATTACAATCAAAGATACAGAATGCTCAATTTTTCCGTTCCCAAATGCAAGAAAAAATGGATGAAGCTATTGGCTTAAAAACAATCCCTTCCATTCTTAATGAAAGAGATCGAGATAGCATATTATCTGTTATACGAGAATATGAATTTATAGGCGGGCAAATTAGATTTAAAGTCGGAGTAATTAATAATACAAGTTTTACTTTTACCAGTTTAAGGCTTGCGTTTGATCTACCGGAAGCGTTGAAGTGGATTATCCATGAACCAAATTATGAACGAAAAGGAGATAGCATTCTTATTTCAAAACTTGGTGCTCATGAAAAAAAAGCATTATCATTATACTTAGAACCAATTAATTGTATGGAAAGTTCAGTGAATGTTACCGTAAGTTTCTTTGATGCAAAAGATAAACCTCACGCAATACCTATGAAACCTAAAATGGTCGTAATTTCGTGTCCAATTTTTTTCACTGAAAATGAAGCAAATTTAGCACGAGTTAAGAGTCTCCACCGATCTCTTGGTAATAGAGATAAAAAAGTCTTTCCAATACCAGATCCTGCAAAAGGAGCCTTAATCTTTTCCGCTATCTTAATTGTTCTTGGTAAATTTGATATCAAATTAGTTTATAAAGAATTTGATGATGAAAATAACTTCGGTGAATCCTGGTTTTATGGAATAACAAAAGTGAATAAGAATAGAATCATTCCCTATGTTATGTTGGATAGTGAAAATAAAGTATTGGAATTGGAAGTTTCTGGTGATAGTGCTGAACAAATCACCGCATTTTTGGCTGAAGTAAGCGATCGCGTGAGAAAACAATTAATCCACGATAAAGTAATAAAACCTGGCGAAAAGTTTTACGATATAAGAATTACAGTGATGTCAAATTTCTGCCCTTACTGCTTCACATTAATCTCAAGTGAATCAGTTCAGAAATTTCTCAGCGGTGAATCAATTCAATGTAAAAATTGCTATGCAAAAATCAATTTGGATGAGCGCTAAAAAGAGTTTAACCATATTAAATTCTTTTTTACTGGAAGTGCCCAAAATATATCCATTGAATTATATGCAATATCGTATATATCTGCAGAATGAATAACAGTTATAGACGGATGATATAAGAATGCATGAGGGTATAAAATTCCTGCAACTCGGGATTGAATATTGTGATAAATTTCATTTCGGATCGTATTATTCATCTCACTTAATGCGTTATACAGCCATGTCATAATCAAGGGATCATTAATTTGGCATCCATTTGACGCAGAAACATTAGAAAATAATGGTTCAAGCATATTGTATGGATCTAGATACTCAGGATCCCATATTATGGTGTAAAGCTGCAATTGATCATATCCACCAGGAATGTAGTCAGATACTCGTATGGCAAAATACCACCAGCTTGAGCTTCCATTTAGAACAGTGATACCAATATCATCAAACCAATCTCTTAACAAAGGATATAAACTAGACATAAATGAGTCATCTAAAATATAGGAATAATTGAAAGTTGCGAGATCTGCATTTAGCCATGTAGGATCATCGAGAGTGTCATTTGCTTGAAGTCTTGGATCCAACCTAGGATCACCGCTTAAAGCATCCAAAATGGTTTGCCTTGCAACTTTTAAATTATAATTAGCAGCTATATTTGGTAGATCAGTATTATAACTTTCTCCAAAAGCAGATGAAATAGGACCATATGATCTATAAGCTCGACCATCCATCATCATTTCTATGATATAGGAGTAATTAATTGCGTAGGACATGGCTTTTCTCCAAGTCACATTTATTTGATTTGTATTAAACGAGAGGTACTGATAGGATAAACTTGGGTTACTCGACTCATAGACATTTATTGTTGGAATTTCTTTATACATTGGAAGAAGTTCATTAATTGGGTCGAATAAAATATCAATTTCCCCCATTAACATACCATAATTTATTCTAGTAGGATTGTCAATAATAAAAACCATCTTATCAAACATGACTTCTTCTTCAAAAGAAGTTGTCCAATGAGTTGCCCAATAATTACGTGATTTTGAAAATCTCATGATACCGACTGATACCGAATCAGCAATATATTTATCATATCTATAAGGACCAGTCCCAATTATTTTTTCCATAAGAGAAACTCTTCTTGTTGCGGGAGTAGAGTCAGGAGATAAGATTCCAGAGGAAATATAACACAATAAATCTAAGATTGGTGAATATGGAGCATTTAACGTAAATTTTACTTCGTATGTGTCTAT
This sequence comes from Promethearchaeota archaeon, assembly GCA_016839915.1. Lineage (GTDB taxonomy): Archaea > Asgardarchaeota > Lokiarchaeia > Sigyniarchaeales > SOKP01 > Loki-b32. Next base: position 10,790 of record JAEOTH010000165.1, on the reverse strand, counting down.
AGCTTCAATTGATTGAAAAATCGGCATTCCTTCAGGAAATTCATACAATGAATGAACGTAACTTGCTCTATAAGAAGATGGTAATTCACCTGTATGATTCATTAAGTATAACATTCGATTAAAACTCCAAGCAACAGCATTCGCATCCATTAAGGTACCGTCATGGAAATATACACCCTCACGGAGATTTACTGTAAGGATTGTATTAGTCATATCCAATTGGTAATCGCTAGCAAGCCAGTTTATGCGGGGCATTGTTCCATTTATTTTATACACTCTTTTATCATATATAAATAAAGTCTCAACTACTTGTTCAATTACATTTCTAGAAGTACGGTCCCAACAATCAGTGGGCTCATTCCTAGGAAGACTATTTTCCATTCCTATGGTAAGAGTTTGAATATCAGGAAAAAGACACAACGGACATGCTAAATCATCACTAATAAAAATACATATAACACCGGTGTAAGTCGGTAATATTAAACTAAACGATAAAACGATTATAATCTTATCTTTCTTATCTAAATGCATTGTTAGGCTACCTAAATCTTGAATTTTTGGTTTTCTATTGAAATTACCTATAATTAAAGTATAATTTGATCTAAGTCAATTTAAAGTTAATGATGTAAATCACATCAAAATAGAATATTCGTTTAGATTAGTAAAACCTAAAAATTTTTTTACAATGGTTCTTTTAATAATATATGATTATACCTATTCGCTGTTTTTCATGCGGTAAACTCATCGCTCATATTTATAAACCATATCTTGAGATGTTAGAAAAAGGTGAGACATCAGAAAAAGCTTTTAAAGAGCTTGGAATTGAACGCTTCTGCTGCAGAAGAATGATAGTCTCGCATGTTGACCTGATCGATGAGTTGCTTAAGTTTCCTCGACTTCAATAATTCAGCAAAATCCTTACAAAAATGATTTTTGAGGATAAGTCTTTTAATGTAGTTTTAAATCTTTATTATTAAAAGATAGATTAAAGAAATTCAATTTAAAATGAGAAATCCATGGATTTTAACTGTCTTTTTCATTTTAGTGATGTCTAGTCTGAATTTGGTAATTCCACCAATTTCCCAATTGCCTTCTCAAGCTGAAATAAATCTAAATTCAAATGGAGTTGATTCTTGGGCGACCATAGTTAAACCAGAGTATACAATCTACTATTCTCATATAAAATATGTAAATGAGAGTATTTATTTTGGTGGACGGTTCTATTCAGAAGAATATATTCCTAGTATTTATATTACCAAATATGATAGTAGTGGGACAAAGCAGTGGGAAAGAATTTGTGCTACCCCATATCCTAACCCTAATACATATGAATTTGAAGTAGATACAGAAGAAAATATATATATATTAGCAACCTCAAAGCCCCCTAATTCGCCTGAAAGAATTTTTCTATTGAAGTATTCAAGTCTAGGAAATCTTTTATGGTCTAAAATTATAAATTCTTCGAGAACGTGTTATGTTAAATCTATGAAATTGGATGTAAATGATTCAATTTATATCTCTGGTCGTGTTTCTAACTATACTGATAGTTATGAGTTTCTTCATAAGTTAGATGGTTCTGGAGACATTTTATGGAAGTGTAAATTAAATAATACTATCAAAAAACTCCAAATAGACTCTCAAAATAATATATATGGTTATGGGCAACGATTTTTAGTTAAATATAATAGCTCTGGTTCAAAAATATGGTTAAAAGAATGGGAAGAAACTGATGATTATACTTATATAGATTCAATAGAATTAGATTCAGATGATAATATTATATTAATTGGTCAAACAATGTACTCCAGTAACTATAGTTTCATTTATTGGATCATGAGATACAATAGTTCTGGGGAGTTTCAGAATAAATTATCATTCAAATCTTATTCTTCTTCGTATTATTATTTTTACACATGGTTTTTTGGTGATAATTTTTATGTTTATAACACTTATGACCATTATTCTACTTCCTTTCCCTGTTTACTAAAATATGATAATGATTTTAATCTTAAATGGAATATTTCATTAATTGAGCATTTTATTCCACCTTATGCTAATATTTTGGATGTGACACTTGGCGTTGACTCTCAGGAAAATATCTTCCTTCTTTATAATAATCATAGAACTGAATATTTGGGTGAAAGAGGTCAAGAGGAATACAACGCTGAGGATATATTAATTCTGAAACTTAATAGTTCAGGAGATATTCAATCTAAATACTTCTGGGGTGGTTCTTATCATGATATCCCTATAACGAGTTATATCGATCCTCATGATAATTTATACCTGCTTTCATTATCCGTTTATCGTGATGTTTGGAATATTTATAGAGATCGAATAGTTATAGTAAAAAATCCTGAAGTTAATGGAAGACCTCCTCAAATGGTATTCTTTGGTTTCAATTTTTATGATTATTACATATTTTCATTAATGGGTTTTGTGAGTCTAATCTCGATTATTCTTTTAGGGTCAATTATAGTTCCGAAGATAAGAAAGCAAACTAGGGGGTACTAATTTTTTTTAAAATAAATAAAAGAAAAATGCTAAGAAGCTAAGCAAAAATGATAGAGAATTTGCTTTCATTGAACCAAATAGAATTTTCTGTGATACAATTCTCTCTTCAAAGATGTTCCCAAACTCAATTTTGAATAAACCCCATTCAGATATTACGACTAAAATTTCTATTATTATTAGATAAACCCATAAGTATGATTTGAGATAAATATAGACAATATAGGCAAGTATTTGAGTAAGCGGAAAAGTAATAAGATTTACTTTGAAACATGATTTCAACAGATCCTTATTATATCGTGATCTAGATGTAGAAAAACTATGTCTAAAAACCCCATATTCTATACCAGAACCTAAAAAAAATAAGAAAAACAGAAAGAAAGTTCTCATTATCGGATCTTCTATTACAGGCCAAAAAGCAGTTGGATTAGCAATAGCTTGATTGATAATAAAGCAGAATAATAAAATGAAAACATAAAAAAAATAAGATCGCCGTTTCACAAAACCTAATTAGATATGAAATTTTATAAGTTTTTGTATAAAATCTACAATGAGATTAAATTTCAAATCAGGTAATGGAACTTATAATCTAAATAGTAAATCTTTAAGGCTATTGTTTCCCGTAGTGGGCTGTCCATCTTGTTCTTCTCGCTTTTTTTTTGTAATCTAGCATTGATTTTCGACATTTATTAGTGCAAAAATTCAATACTGTGCCATCTCGTCTGACGAACATTACCCCTCTGCCAATTGGGATGTCAAAACCACAGAAACTACACTTTTTTACCTTAACCATTATTTATCATCTTAGAACTTGTTGAATTTTATTCCTTCTTAAATAATTCAGCTTCCCCGTACTTTATAACCTTCAAATTTATCATTGTCATGTCATGGGTCACTTCATTACCTCGAACTGTTCTCCTCCTTTTCTCTCCCTTCCTTTTGGGCTTATAACCAATACCTCTTTTGGAAACCAGAATCCTTTTTTTAACTGGACCATGAACATCTTTTCTCATCGGAAATCCACTAGAATCGCTTCCACCTGTAATCTTAAATTCATAATTTGGAAAACCTATAACTCCGCCTTTGATAATATCTCCGATTTTCATACCCTCAAATCGAAATTTCTTCTCATCAATCTCAATTAATTTAGATTGTCCCTTTCCGATACCTTCGTTTCCACCACTAATATTCATTTTGTAAACTAATTTTTCAGAACTCATAATGCATCAATATGAAACTAAAAAAGCAAGATTAACTTCTAAAATGTATTTTTTCATAAAAATTTTATGTTTAGAAATAGTTTTCTTACTAAGGCAGATAACGAAATTTATTTTAATGAATTACCTATTACACTTATATAAGAAATTAATGGATAACCCCATATGCAAATATTTGAAGTAGTTGAATTATTCGAATTTCCCTACATGGAAACGCGAGAAGTAGTTGAAGGACAGATAGTGGGCGATATTTTGAATGAGACTAGCAATGAAAAAGTATATTTGCTTATAGATCATGATACTAAGAGAATCTGGGCATTTAATGGGCTAAAGAGTTCGTTCAAAGTTCAAATCTATGGTGGGATATTAGCTGGAATGTTTAGGCAACAACTAAGGTTATTTTATAGAGTATATCCACTCAACATGTATTCAAAAGAGGATCCGGAATTTCAGAAATTACTTGATAAACCGATTAGTGGAGGTCGAGTAATATCAATCAAAAAGAAAGATTTTCCAGAACCTTCACCTGATAAATATGTTGGGAGTATGGCAGTTTCAAACCCAAAAATAAATAAAGCGTTAGAATATATTAGCGAATTTCCTCAACCTGATAATTTTATTCGAAGATTTATGATCGTAGGAGGATCAATTTTTATAGACGAGGAAATAACTGAAGCTTTTTTAAAAGAAGAAAAGATAACCTCAAAACCTAATAAATTAGGAAGATTAAATAATGGTTTCACCTTTTTTCAAGATCATAATTATTCAACTCGATTAATCATAAAAGAAAGAAATATTCAAGGAATTGAATTATTTATTGATGAAGATGATACATCTCCTGTTTTTAAAATTGAAATCCCTGTAATTAAAGAAGATAAATTTAGTAAACCAGGTTCTATTAAATCTTTAATACAAGCATTTCAAATCCCAAAACAAATAAATTTTCCCGAAGAGAAAGCAAAAGATACTTAAAATGATTTTACTGATTAATCCTAGAACTTCCAAACCTTCAGAAGTTCGCACACAATTTTTTAGAGAGCCAAATTTAGGAATACTTTACTTAGCGGCAATTTTGGATTTGAATGATATTCCGGTCGATATTTTAGATCTTGAGCAATTCATAGATTTAAATGATTATGAGTTAGAGAGTGTTCTTAAAGAGAGAATAGCCAATTATAGGATATTTGGTATAACATCTCTTACAAATACTATACATCTAGCATTGAATATCGCAAGAATTATAAAAAATCAAGATAAGGAAAAATATACTATTTTGGGTGGCCCTCATGTGTCATTTATGTATAAAGAAATCCTAGAACATGATAAAAAGACAGAAAATTTAATCGATTTTATTTGTCTTGGAGAGGCTGAGAATTCTTTTCTGCATTTGGTTAAATTATTGACATCTGAATTGGTAAATAAAAAAAAGTTTAAAAATTACGAAGCTCAATTACGACCTATTAAGGGGCTCGCCTTTATCAATTCTAAAGGAAAGCTTGCTGTCAATCCCTCTACAGACAACATAAAATTAGAGAATTTACCATTACCAGCACGTTATAAATTATCTCAAGATAATTATTATTATACTGTAGCAAATATTATAGTCAATAGAGGGTGCCCAAATCAATGTTCATTTTGCTCAAGACAAAACTTATTTAAAACCACGAGAATAAGAACTATTGAATCAATATTAAAAGAAATTAGAGATATCCAATCTTTACAAACATATAACCATATTAATTTTTATGATAATATCAATATTAATAAAGAATTTTTCAAAAGTTTTTGCAAAATGTTTATTGAACATAAAATAAAAATCCCTTGGGGTTGCGAAATCAGGGTTGATACAATCGGTTCTGAAGAAGCACAATTATTAAAAGAAGCAGGATGTAGATTGGTAGCAACTGGTATTGAATCTGCAAATAAAATTGTTTTAAAAACAAATTTCAAATACCAAGATCCAGAACGAGTCAGAAATGGAATTATTAATCTTAAAAAAAAAAATATCCCAATTCAAGGATATTTTGTATTAGGTTTACCAGGAGAAACTGAACAAAGCTTTTCTGAAACCATAGAATATATTAAATCTTTACCAATTGACGAAGACGATGAATTAAATTACTTTGTGGCAACTCCATACCCTGGTTCTCGTTTATGGGATGAAAAAGAACATTTTCACATAAAAATTTTAGAGAAAAACTTTACTAAATATGATTGCAATCACATCATATTCGAGACAAAAGAATTAAAGAAAGAGAAATTAGAGGAATTATACAGTAAAGCAAAAAAAATTGAAAAAGAATTTTATCGAAAAATATAGTTAACATATTTATCTAAAATGGTGTATGTCAATTCCTAGTGATTTTACCGAACAGATTATTCATATTATTAAATCCATTCCGAAAGGTCAAGTTCTTACCTATGGATTTATCGCTAAACTAGCAGGAAATCCAAGAGCCGCAAGGCAAGTTTCATGGATTTTACACTCATCATCTAAAAAATACAATCTGCCATGGCATCGCGTTATTAGTTCAAAAGGATTAATTTCCTTAAAGTCGATTGAAGATTGTGAATATCAAAAAAATCTGTTAGAGCAAGAAGGGATTGAGGTGTCAGATGGATATAAAATAGATCTTAATAAACATTTATGGAAAATTAATTCTATAGAAAATATGTGAAAAAAGATTTTTGAAACTAAAAACTCCTTGATCTATGAGGTAAGCAGCTTGGAAATGTTCGAAAAAATATTGAAAAAGCAAAATCTTCCTTTCCTTCATGAATCAGTCTTTTTACATTTTCTAAATTTTCCTTCTGGTCATTTAAGATCTGACTAGGGGTCCCAATTTGCTCAAGGTTTTCAATCCGAGAGGAAAAATGTTCAAGTAACGCGTTTCCATTGTCTTTTTTAAAATTTCTAAAATCTTTTCTACAAGCTTCTAAAACATTACCATAACCAGGCTTCTTAGGGAATTTTCCCTCCGCCATTGTATACACCATTTATCTTCCACTCTTTATTCTATAAATGCCAATTTTTTTTCTTTGATATAAATGTCAATTCGCCTATATATAATTTGTGATTTCCTTTGAAAAAACAGAATTAAATAGTGATTATCAACCATCTTTAAAGAAAATTTCAATCAAGGATAATTTTAATAATAGAGTATTAACTCTAGAATAATGTAGATACGCAATTTTTTTATGTTATCTGTAAAATATATTATTATAAATAGTAATACTTCTCAGAATTATAAGAATAAAAATAGAAAAATATAATAGAAGATTCTAATGGCTAAGCCAGAATACTTTGTAGGAGAAGCTTTGATTGGAGAGATCCCTAATCTTGCTCATGTAGATTTGATAATTGGCTCAAAGGATGGACCTGTTGGCATATCTTTTGCAAATTCTATAGGAGCACCATCAAGGGGGCACGGAGGTCTTCTTTCATGCATTCGTCCTAATTTATTGACTCGTCCTTACACTATCATTGTTCCAAAAGTGACGGTGTCTGATATGAAAGATGCTAATAAAATCTTTGGACCTGCACAGGCGGCAGTGGCAAAAGGTATTGCTGATGCCGTAGAAGAAGGATTAATCCCAATGAATAAATTAGATGAGTGGGTAATAATTGTAAGTGTATTTATACATCCTGACGCTACAGATTATCGAAAAATCTATCAATTTAATTATGGTGCTACAAAATTGGCAATTCAGAGAGCTCTTAAGAATTATCCTCCAATTGAAAAGATATTTTATGATAAAGACCGTGCTAAACACCCAGTTGCGGGAATTCGGGTTCCTAGACTCTGGCGCCCACCATACATACAAGTAGCATTAGATCATCCCGCCTTGGAAAAACAAATCAAAGTTGTCAAGGAATTGCCAAAAAGCGATCGTATCATACTAGAAGTTGGAACTCCATTTCTCAAGAAATATGGTATGGAATCAATTAAACAAATTCGTGAAGTTGCGAAAGAAAAATTTATTGTTGCTGATTTAAAGACCTTAGATGTTGGAAAATTAGAAGTTGATTTTGCATTTGACGCGACAGCCGATGGAGTTGTAGCAAGTGGTTTAGCTGCAACTGCCTCACTCGATAAATTTATTATGGAAGCACAAAGACTCGGAATTCATGCGTTTGTTGATACCATGGAAGTTCAAAATCCTATTGAAAAGTTAAGTTCCTTAAAACAAATACCAGATGTTGTAATAATACATAGAGGGATCGATGTTGAGCAATCTGCAACTGGAGACAAATCTCCTGATGCTCAACAACGACAGAGATGGGCATTAGTTCCGAAAATTAAAGAATTGTACGCAAGTAAGAAGAAAGCTTCAGGAAAGGATAGGGTGTTAGTTGCTGTTGCTGGTGGAATTGAGCCCTCAACTGCAACATATGCAATAGAACAAGGGGCAGATATTTTAATAGTTGGAAGATTTATCGCATCAGCTAAAGACGTAAAATTTGCGATGAGAAGAATACTAAGTGTTCTCCCAGGTTATCAAGATATTGATCTAAAACGAATTCATACAGAAGACGATGACAACGCAGTAAAGAAAGCTACTTGGGATTGAGATTTCCTTATTTGACAAAATAATCTTAATTTTTTTTAGATCTCCTTTTTATCAGATTTATTCACAAAAGTAGTGTGATATTCTGATATTGATGTTTTAGGTGCTGCATATGATGCTAATGAGGTTGCTATTTGGATACAGTAGTAAGTATAATAAAAAAGTGAAAAAATTTAAGAAAAAAAAAGTAATTATTTAATTTTTTTAGCTTCTTCAATCCAATCTTCAATTTCCTCTAATCTAGGAGGTTTTCTAAATACATCTGGTTTCTTTTTATCTAAATCCATAATTTTATCTAACGTATTTTTAGGATTTCGCTGAGCTAACTCCTTTACACTATCAACTCCGACTTGATTAAGAACATCAGCATATTCTGGTCCTACACCTCCAATTCTCATCAAATCAGCATGTTCTGCCCATTTATCTATCATCTTCTCTGAAATCTTAGTTGATGCTGATAGATTTTTAATTTTAACAGAATCAAATGATATTAAATCTTCAACATTAGATACTCCTGCTTTTTCTAATGTTTTGGAGTACTTAGTGCCAATTCCCTCAACTTCAATAATAGGAGTTGTTTTTGGACTCATTTTAGCTTTCTTTTCTTGGTACATTTCTTTTGATTGGCTAATCCAATCTGTGATTTCTTCTACTTTAGGGATTTTACGTATTACATCGGGTTGTTTTTTGTCAAACTCAGCTATTCTATCTAATGTCTTTTGTGGATTTCTATATGCAAGCTCTTTAATGGAATCAATTCCTACTCTATTTAAAACTTCAGAATATTCAGGACCAACACCCTTGAGTTCCATTAATTCTGCTTGATCTTGCCATTTTTCAAGCAATTTTAGTGAAATCTTTGTTTTTGTCGCTAGTTCTTTCAGTTCTCGCCATGTGAGGGGTATTAAATTTTCTACTTCTGTGATCCCCGCTTTCTCTAAAGTTTTGGCATATTTTTCACCAATACCTTCAATTTCAATAATTTTCATTTTATATACCTTTTATTATTTTAAATTTTGAATTTTAATGAGTATATAAAAATATTATATGTTCTTTTTTAATATTTTACACAATTAAAAATAAATTAGTATTTAATCTCAATGTAAACTAAAAGATACATAATTTTAATTTCTATTGGGATTGTAATTTGAAAATTTTATCATTTTTTTTAACTGGCTTATCAACCATGATCCCAACAGCTATACGTTCTTTTTTTGATGAAACGAAAGGAGTTTCGGTTAGATTTTTCTTTTGTTTTATTTGAATAGAGTTAATTTCTTGTCTTAGATATGTTTCTGTGTGCGTACCGATAATAAAAATTTCATCCTTCAACTTAAAATTTCCTGATGTTAAAAGGATCTTTGCTGCTTTTTTTTCAGGAAAGTAATTTAACACCTTTCCAATCTCAATTTTTTTGTATTGTGAAATATTTCCATCAAATTCTCTCTGTATTTCTTTACCTTTAGGTAATCCAAAATAAAAACCTGTAGAAAAACCTCGATTATATATTTTATTTAACCGTTTAAGCCATTCGTTAACTTTTTCTTGTGAAAAAGTATTATCGTAGTAAGCATTAATAGCTTCTCTATAACATGAAGTAGTTTCTTCAATATATATTGGATCACGCATGCGACCCTCAATTTTAAAGGCATCTATTTTAGCCTCAATTAATTTTGGAATATGTTCAATCATACAGAGATCTTTTGTGTTAATAAAAAAAACCCCATCATATAATAATTCATTATTCTGATCATCATAAACACGCCATTTTCTTCTACATGGTTGAATACATTTCCCTCTATTAGCAGAGTAATCTTGAGACTGACAAATCTCAGCAGAAAAATAACATCGACCAGAGATTGATGTGCATTGTGCTCCATGAACGAAAGTTTCAATTTCTACTTTCCTTACTTTTTTTTTTATTTTTTTGATCTGCTCAAGTGATAATTCTCGAGCAAGAATTAATCTTTGAGCTCCAAGTGATTCATAAAAGGTTGCAGTTTGTGAATTAGAAATATTAGCTTGAGTTGATATATGGAAATTTAATCCTTTTTCTTTTACTAAGTTAATGGCGCCAATATCATGGATAATTACAGCGTCAATCTCTGCTTCTACAGCTTTATCTAATATTTGATCTAAGAGAGGGAATTCATTTTCATAAATAACTATGTTTGTTGTAAGATATGAATAGCAATTGTTATCATGACAAGTTTTTACAATATTATTCAAATCCTCCAATTTAAAGTTATCACTATACATTCTCATATTAAACGATTCAACTCCAAAATACACAGCATCAGCTTTCCCTAACACTGCATTCAAAGATTTATAATTCTTTAAAGGAGCCATTAATTCGACTTTAGTTTTAGATGTGTTTTTCAATTTATTTTTTCACCTAATACTTAATTTGAGATTTAGATAAATCCAGATTGATGGTATTCCACCATTTTTGAATTTGAATTATTCCAATCTTTTGATGCATTTTTGAATATT
>JAEOTH010000164.1 GCA_016839915.1 Promethearchaeota archaeon | reverse complement strand
GCGATGTCAGCTGTGATAGTAGGAACATATTCAAGATCGACATCTTTCCCACAAATTAATTTAGTTAATGTTGTCTTTCCAACACCTCCAAATCCTATGATCGAGACCTTGATAGCTCCTAAAATAATATTATCCAACTCTTTTTCAAATTCAGTAAAGATGCTTCGATTTCCTGCCCAGCTCCCATCCTCTAAAATCTTCCCATATCTTTCAAGAAATTTAGTCCTTATACTTAATATTTTTGAATTTACGCTAGCATCATCATCCTCTAAATCAGTGCAAACTACAATGATAATCATATCTATTATTGTGTAAAAATATTTGAAATCCTCTGTTTGTGTACTTTTAATATCACTTTGGCTAATTTCTTTCATAAATCCTGAAAATGCGCTTAAGAAACCAGCTAATAAATCTCTGTCTACTTCAGAAGTACCATAGTTCCTGAATAACAATGACTTACCGTCTTTCGTAAGACAATTAATGTACTGTATCAATACACTCAAGAAGTTTTTTATAATAGCATTATATTAATTAAATAATAAATTTTGATAAAAAATAAATTTTCTATCACCAATAATCACGAGAGGAAAATTAATGGCAAACTCAGACAATGATAAATTAGATAAGTTCGCCTCAATTCTCGAAAAATTTGGACTCGATATTATTACAAAAATGGGACAGACAAATCTAAAAATTAATATGTTAACTGACAAAATCGATGAGTTAAGTAAAGCAACACTCGATATAAAATCGTTAGCGCCTCAATTAAATAATGTGATTGAAAACCAAAAAATTCTCGAAGAGGAACTTGACTTGATTAGATCCCTCATTCAAAGATCTGATATTTCATTCCACTCAAAGGAAGTTGAGAATGAAGAAATTGAACGAGATACCTCAGCCACTGATAAAAAACAAGCGATTATTGATCAATTTAGCATATTAGAAAATTATATTGAAGATAATGATGATCCTCAACCAATAGTTGAAAGTTTAGGAGCTATAAAAGAAGATATATTTGTTTTCACGGGAGGCCATAGAATTCTATATGAAATTGGGCAGTTTGCAAGCAAATTAAATGGTTTGAAAACTCTTCCTGATGAGATGAGAGAAAACCTAAAAGAAAAAATTACTTTTTGGATAAATAAATTATCTGTAAAAGGATAACCTAAGACTTTGATTAATTAGAGAGAATTTAGGAGAAGCATTGTTAGATGATAAGTATACGAAAGTAATAGAATATTATCTTCTCTCTCTTCTCTCAGTTTAAAAGAAGTAAATAGTGATCGATGTGATTATTAAAATTTACAATCGTAGCTATATAAATTCCATGAATTTCTCATAAGAAAATAATAAAAGTAAAATCTCAAAAAAGAATTTATTCTTCTAATTTTGAACGTAAAGTAAGTTCCGCAATTTTTTGAAAAATTTGAGAAACATTCTCCCCAGTTAACGCCGAACTTTCAAAAAATGGGGCGCTAATTTTTTCACTTAAATGTTCCGCCATAGGTAAAATAATTTTTTTCTCTTCTTTCAAATCAATTTTATTCCCAATTAACATTCGAGGGATTAAACCAATACACTTTATTAGTCATGGCCAATTTTAATGAATACTCATTTTGACCATCATGCTTGGTATAAAATACGTAGAAACTACCCTCGATATGTTTTGGAGAACGATATCGCAAGGGCTCAGCAGACTCATTTGTATGAGATAATTCAGCGACCATATCTCCAAGGAGTAAATTATAAACAGCTTCTAATGAATGAGTTTGATACAAAAACAGTGAAAATAAAGAATAAGGATACAAAGATTTGGGGTAAGTTTCCAGATAATTTACTAGGGAAATGGATTGAAAGGTGGATTGATAGAAAAACAATGAGAGGTGATAATAAGATTTTAGGTGACCCATGGTATGATCGGTATTATCCAAATTTTTATGATAATATATATGCTCCAGAGATTAGGGATTATAACACTTATTTAGGTGGAGGTCAGACGAAGTGGAACCCTCTCTTTTGGGAATGGTTCTCCAATACATATTTACTAAAGGATGTATATCCTCTAAAATATTATCCATCTGGCTCTTATTATTAATTTTCTTTATTTCTTTTTTAATATTAGAATTTCTTTATAGCATTAAGATTTAAATATTCAGATCCTTTGATTACCATTGATGAAGCCTAAAAAGAAAATTATTATTCACAATCCTCATCTAATTAGAATAAGGATGAATCTAAGAGCTTTGTTAGAGCAAGCATATCTTTCTAGACTCTCTTCGATGTCATGTCAGAGCGAT
>JAEOTH010000163.1 GCA_016839915.1 Promethearchaeota archaeon | reverse complement strand
ATTGGTATTTTCAAAATATTGCCGTTAAACCAGAAGAACAAGGAAAAGGATATGGGGGATTACTGATAAGTACTATGTTAAAAACAATTGAGAGCGATGGGTTACCAGTTTATGTGGAAACTAATACAGAAAAAGCTATGTCCATTTACCAGAAATATGGATTTGAAATACTAGAACACACAATAATCCCTGAAACCCCTGTACCTCTTTGGTGTATGTTAAGAAAACCAAGGTAAGTTTGATAAATAAGTTTAGTAAACTCTTTTTATGAAAACCTAGGAAATAGATTTTATTTCTCTCTACAATCAATCAATCCACTTTATAAAATTAGAGTTTCCTAGGAAAATTCGAGTAAATTATTAAAATCATTTAAAAATAAAGTATAATTTAAAAATTTTAATTTCTTTCTGTTTCCTTTTTTAACTCCATTACTAGTAGAATCAATTTAGTGCAAAATTATAAATCAAAATTAGTCTTCTATTTGTTTTTTCAATTTCATGATTAAAGGAATCATTTTTGTAACATCCATAGCTGGAGTAGTTCTCATGACCTTAAGACAATTTATGCCAAAAATGTAAAAATTTAAATATTATATGAGGAGTTGTAACAATTACAAAATAATAATTCTTACAAAAAGATATAGAGGGTAGAAAAAGTAATGATTTTTATGGTTACCCAATGGACTCCATATAATAAAACAGATGAGTGGTTTAAAATATTTCAAGAAGTTAGAGGTAAATTTCCATCCTATATAAAGAAATGGCAAACATTTGCGGTTGTTGATGAAAATCGAGGCGTAAAGGGTTACAATATTATTATGGTCGAAAAGGGGAGAGGTGATGATGCAATGACAGAAATTGCTAAAATGCTTGTTCCATTTTGGAAGATTGAAGGATTTTCGATGAAGATAGAACCTCTATTTGGAATGCGAGATGCTATAAAAGCATTAGGTAAAGCCCTATAAATTTAAAATAAATTCTTTTTTTTTTATTTAAGAGAATCTGATTTTACGATAGAGTTTATACTTTAACAATTTCGTTTATGTATTAATTTAGAACTATTAATAAATTTTATATAAAAAAAAGTTTAAAATTATAGACCTAATTTAAATTTAGCCTTCCATTTGTTTTTTTAATTTCATGATTAAAGGAATCATTTTTGTAACATCCACGGCCGGAGTAGTTTTCATGAGCTTGAGATAGCCCGGTTTAGCAAGTCTCCACATGTTTGAATCTCTTGCTAATTGCTCTTCACTATCAGCTTCTAATATAGTAATTCCCCAAAAATCTGATGTGCTCATATAAAAACCTATTTGTTTTATACCCTCAGCAGGGAATAATTTTTTACTAATAAGTTTTTGAGCAATTTCGGCCAATTCTGCTGGATCAAAATCTTGATTTAATTCCCAATATACCATAAACAGCATATAATTTACCACCTCATTAATTTATATTTTGGATTCGCAAATGTATAGATTTTCACCTATACGGTATTAAACAATAATTCTTTCTAGATATTTAATAATTTCTAACCTAATCAGAGTTATAGAGCAAAATTATAAATAAAAACAGTACTATTCAATATACATAGAAATCACAGTAGTGGGGACTGATTCCAATTTCTGAGTATCTTTCTTTAGCATTATCAATAGAATACATTGTTATTACTCATAGAGAATCGAGAGAGATTATTTACTATAAAACTGCGGGTGATTTCGATCCAGACATCCTTGATATGCTTCGAAGTTCAGTACAATATGAAATCTTAGATTTACCAACTGATGATGGGGGAATAGAACAAGCTACACTAGAAGGGAAGTATTTAATTACACGAGCTGGAAAATTTGTTTGGATTACTTTAATACTCAAACACAAACCTATTCGATTTACACGAGAAGTGTTAAAATTCTTCTGTAAATTGTTTGAAAATCAATATGAAAGAGAAATCATTGAGCTATATACTAAATTCGAAGGTGATATCTCAGTCTTTAAGAAAGATCCTTATTCAAGACAAAGCTTAAAGAAAGAAATTGGAGATATTTTCCATTTATATCTTAATTTACCATTCAAAATAGGAACAGCAAGAGGAAAAAAAATAACTCCAAAAGCAAAGAAGGTGTTAAAGTTTGCTAAAAATATTGCTCATAAATCAAAAGGCCAAATTTTGCTGGAGAAGTTATTTGGTGAAATTAGTGATGCACTTAATTTAGCTAATGAAGAAATTGCTAATTTAATTTATAGTTTGGTTGAAAATGAAGTTTTTCTCCCTATTCCACAAGAAGAAACAAAAAAGAGATTTCCACTGCATTTTTAAAGATTTTAAATCTACGACTCTTGATTATTTTCAATCTTAGAAAAAGAATTTAAGCTAAGCATACAATATTTTTACTAATTAAATTCAATTTTACAATAAAAAAAGGAATAAGAGATTTGAAATTAACAGAGATTATTGGATTAGAAGAAAAGCATGCAAAAATCTTAGAAAAGGAGGGAATAAAAAGCACAGAAGATTTGATTCCGCTTACTAAGAGTGAAATTGGAAAACTTGCAAGAAAGATAGGGGTAACAGTTAATACTCTTGATACTTGGCAAGAATTAGGAGAATTAATGCAGTGCGTGAACCCTGAAATGGCTAAAGCACTAAACGTCGTAGGTATAGATTCTGTTAAGGAATTTGCATATAGAAATCCTAAAAGCACGTTAGAAAAGTTAAAGCAATTAAAAAAAGATAATCCTAAAGTTCTCACAAAAGTTCCATCTCTAAAAGAAGTTGAAAGTTGGATTAAATCTGCGAAAGATCTAGCAGGAACTCCAGCAAAAAAGCCTGCGAAAAAACCAGTGAAAAAAGATAAACCCCCCTCATCACCTATACCAAAAGTAGATTATGTACCCATAGAGGAATTCAAACGAGATTATGGAGAATATGGCCCAGATTATTGGAATAATAAATGGGAAACAGCTCCGATAATTTACACAGGTAGAGCATTAAGAGGAGAATCGTATAAGAAACAAATAGATGCAGATGTTAAGGCTTTTATTAAAAAGAATGATGCTATCCTATGGCATGTTATAACACAGGTTGGTTTAAGGAAGGAGACCCCCAATGAGACTGCTCAAGCAATACAAATTTTCGTATGTAAATTTCTGAAGTATAAATACGACGACTTAACAGCGGAGGTTCCTGAATTCTGGCTCTTCCCCTTCGAAAGCATCCAGTCCGAAATAGGTGACTGCGAGGATGGTGCAATTCTGATTGCTGCATTGCTAATTAACGCAGGAATTCCAAGTTGGCGAGTAAAAGTAGCTGCTGCAGAAGTCGTAGCAGATCCAGTGTTCGCTCCCTCAGATACCGAAGTAGGAGGTCATGCATACTGCCTTTATCTAGCTGATAGACCTGACTCTGAAAGGAAATTAGAGTGGGTCATCTTAGACTGGTGCTACCTTCAGGACCCAGAGGTTCCAATAGAAGAAAAACCACTTGGTAGAGATGGTGGAACGGAAGGTGCTTATAGGGATGTTCTCTTCACCTTCAATGATGAGTTTAGTTGGGCTCAATCAGCGTTAGAAGTGAAAGAAGGGAGGATAAGTCAGAATCGAACAGTTAAAAAAGATGAAATTATAGCTCCCTTAAAGGATATTTTAAAGCATTTAGCTAATGATGAGTTAGTTAAAGTTTTTAAAAAATATGGTATTTTTATTGAATAAAAAATATTATACATTATTTTTTTCTACATATTGTTCATTTTCTATTTTAGCGAATAAAGATTCACCACACTGTGGACAATACACAACCTCTCGACCAATTTCAGCTCCACACCCTCCACAAATTGTTTTGAATTCTAATGTTGGAGGAATATTTTTTTTCACATTTTTAAAAGTTCCATTTAGTGCAGCTTGAATTTCTATTAGTTTTTCGTTTTGTTCTTCAATAGTAAATGAATGTATGTATACAGAGGAAAGTTCTACTAGAAAGTTCTCGATAAACTTAAGTTGATCATAATAATTTTTATTAACTCTAACTTTAAGAAGTTCTTCCCCTACTTCAGTTAAGGAATATACCTTTTTTATAGGGCCAATATCACTTTTAACACGTTCAATTTTTAAAAATCCATTTTTTTTTAATTTAGATAAAATAGGATAAATAGTTCCTGATTGTGCTTTCCATGTTCCAGCAAAATGATCGTTTAATATTCTTATCAAATCATATCCAGAGATTTTTTGACTATTAAAAATACTCTCTATGATGGTAAATTCAAGAGGAGTAAGCCTATTCTTTTTTATATTATTAAATACTTCGTCTTTTATTTTGGATCTTAATTTCTCTAAATCTTCTTCAAGATCCAAAAATTTTCCTAACCACATTATTTAGTCCACATTTTTTCTTATTTTCTTTTTTCTCATTTTTTCTAATTCTTTTTCAATTGCTCGTTCTTTTCTTGATCTAAACTTCCCATCTTGTTCTGCTTTTCCACTAAAAAACTGTATGTAAAATACAATGTGCAAAACTACCGCCGTACCCCAAAAAATAGCTGGATAAACTACCCAATAAAATTGTGAAAATGTAAGAATATTGATAATTAAGAGAAAAAGCATAACAAAAATATATGAAGTCAGATGATAAATCACTCCACGTTTAGCCATAGGATAGACACCTCTTGCATATAAAAGGTACGCTAAAAAGTGCATAGTAAGCCCTATTAACCATGAGAAACAGGGAAAAATGAACCAATAGAACCCTGGTGTAAATAGTAGGTTTACTATAATAAGCAAAACATTAATTAAGATATAAACTGCTACATGGATCTTCACAGAAAACCTGAAACTTACTTTCTGTGCTGCTATTTTTCTTAGACTTTCTTCCGAAAAAGCATTATTTTCATTCATATTTTTATCTAATTTTTGAGATTTCTAAAGTTTAATTCTTATATTTCACTAAAATGAATTCTAATTTAAATACTTATTGTTGATTCTACATACCAATTGTTGATTCTACATACAAGTAGAGATCTACTGTACATACAAGTAGAGATCTCTTGTAATAGCTAAGATTAAAACCAAAGCAAATAAATTATATTAGATTATTAAAGATAGATCTCTATTTGGCTTTAAGACTTTACAAGATCTTAATATACAGTCATCTGCCGAAAATTAATACTAATTATATTCGGAATAATAAAATCAATAAAGATGATTAGGAGTAGCAAAAAGTATAAATATAAATCTTTATACTTTTGCCCCATAGCAAGCCAATAAAATAGATATGTCATTATTATCAGAATATCTCGAAAAATTAGAAGAGTGGGATAAGAAAACTTTTTTAAGTATCTATAAGAGTGATTTCAGTAGAAGAACTAAAAAGTTTGCCATTGTTTATAGCTTTCTTGGCTCTATGTATTTTTGGGGGCTTGTTTGGTTAATTTGGTTTGTTTATGGGTATATTACAAAGGATTATTATCTTTTAGTGATATTTACTAGTGGATTTGAACAAAGCATCATTATTCATAGTATTATCCGATATAAAATAATTAGAAGAAATCGACCATTTATTACACTTCAAAAAGAAGGTGTAAAAAAACACGATGATTTTCTAAGAATACCTTATCTTATGAAAGAGTCAGAAAAGAAATCATTTCCTTCAGGACATGTCACTTTTCTCCTTTTCTTTGGATTTATTTTTGCTTATTATTTTTCTGATTTTTTTTGGATAATCATAACAATATTTATTGTATTGGATATTATCATGGCACTTTCTAGATTAATACTTGGAGTACATTTCCCAATTGATGTAATTTTTGGTTTTATTTTTGGAATTTTATATGCGCTATTATATCTTGGAGTTACTTACATCTTTTGGGTTAATTTTTATTATTGGCTTGGAGAAACCTTGTCACCAATATTTCACTTTTGGTTATAAAAACAAGAGACTGTAGCCATACTTTCTTGTTTCTAAAATACAAATTTTTTTTTTTAATGTTTTTTTATTTTAATTAATAACATGCGGTTATCTCTAAACAATAGTAAAAAAGAATTTGTACCAGATCATCATAAATTTACACCAGATTTCAATTCAGTGATATTTATCGTGATTTGGAACTCTCTAGGTTTCTTTTTTATTGAATTTATTATGGCATACCTAATTAAACAAGTTTTAAGTTATCCTGCTACTAGTCTTGGCTTATTTTTCATCTTTATTACGCTAGGAGGATTAATTAGTTCTTCATTTATTGGATACTTAACAGATCGTTTTTCTAAGCGAATCTTAGTGATGATTGGTTCTTTTGGTAGAGGTCTATCCTATTTTGGTCTTTACATCTCTATAATATTCCAATCATTAACAGGAATGTATATTAGCGCATTTCTTTTGGGTTTGGGAGCACATATTTTCTGGAATCCGTTAGATACTATAATTTCTGAGAAATCTTCAAAATATTATCGATCTTCTGCATTTGGTAAGAGAAGATTAGCCCTAGGAATTGGAATGGTTCTTGGAACAATTATAGGGTTTACTGTCTTTAGTCTAGCTAATGCTTTTACACCACTCAATAATTTTATAATATATAGTGCAATTCCCATCTATGGAATAGCTAACTTTTATGCAGGAATTCAATTTTCACGCAAGGTTGATGAAACTAAGAAATTTGAATATCCTATTAATGTTAATAATCTAAATTCATCATTAGAAAATCAGGAGCCTCTCACAAGAAAGGCATCTAAAACACCATCAGTACGAATTTATTTAATAGGAATCATTTTATTATTTACTGGACTCTTTTTAAGTGCAATTAATGTTGGATTTTATCGTCCATACATACAACCTTTTGTACTTGAGCATATTAACAGTGATGCAGGATTAGTGGCATGGTTTTATCTTCCCACATCGATTGTTGGATCTCTTCTTGCTCCAAAATTAGGTACAATAGCAGATAAAGTTAATCCTTATCTTGCAATATCACTTGCTAGTTTTTCTGGTGGGATTGTAACTTGGCTAATAATCAATTCAGCAAATTTATGGATGTTTGGCATTTTACTTGTAATAGACCAAACAATTATGCTGACAACAGGATTTGTAATGGTAAACGTTCTAAGCCGTGTATCGATTAAACATCGGGGAAAGATTTTTGGTTTAATTACATTTTTTGAATCTATAGGAATGATTATCGGCCCATTTTTAGGAGGCATTCTATATGACATTAACGCACAGACACCTTTCATAATTTCGATTATAGTAGAGTGGTCTTTAATATCTTTTTTTATTTTCGGTATACGGATTCTAAATCCTTATTTAGTAGAATCAATAGAAGATTTTAATCAATAGTAGATTAAAAAAAAGAGTATAAAGATTTTAAATAAAATTGATTTTATTAATAAATTCAATACCAATCTACAAAATCATCCAAGGGGCGTCTTTTTCTTTCTTTCTCACCTGCTTTTTCACGAGCCTCATCAACTATCCCCATTGCGATAATTCCCATTAACTCAAATTTATCCTTTGAAAATTTAAAAATCTCGTTTACCTCTTCTTTTCGTCCAAGGATCTCACCAATCCACACAGCACCTAGATCTTCTTGTGAATGAACCCCCAGTAGTAAATTTTCCATAAATGCTCCAATAGCTTGAATGTCTTTTACTCTGTTATAACCCCTTTCAAGATCTAAAAATACTACTAGATTAATATATGCATCTTCAATAATTCCGCCATATTTTGAGAGTTCTGAAAGCATTCTTTTGACAGTAGGATGTATTACTACACATACACGCCATGGTTGGCTATTATTGCCAGATGGAGCCCACTTAGCACATTCCAGAATGTTTTGAATTACTTCTTTACTAATTTTCTTATAAATAAAGCTCCTAGTACTTTTTCTCTGTTTAATAAACTCAATAAAATCATTTT
>JAEOTH010000162.1 GCA_016839915.1 Promethearchaeota archaeon | reverse complement strand
TCTAATAATGAACCTTCCTTATATTTAACAGACCCAAGTGGAGCGATGTGGGGTTATAAAGCTTTTGCAATTGGCTCAGGAGCTGCGGAAGCAAGAGCTTACCTTGAGGAACATTTTAAAGAAGATATGATTGATGAGGAATTAAAATTATTACCCCTTAAAGCATTGAAGGAATTGATGGGTGATAAGTTAAATAAAAATACATGTGATGTAGCTTTTATATTAAAGGAAGATAAAACCTTTAAGCTACTAAGTTTGGAAGAAAAGGAAGAAATTTTAAATAAGATATAATCAAAGTATCACCCCTTTATATTTATCTCTTAACAGAAAGACAAACGATAGGAATAAGAATAAAACTGAAATTCAATCAGTTAATTTGTGAAATTTTTGTATGATTGATAGAGCTAGGATTGATTTAGGCGGATTTATCGTAGGACGTATTGAGAATTCAGGTAGAGTTTTCGAAATGTTAATGGATCCTGAGAAAGCTTGGAAGGCAAAAAAACTCATTAGAGAAGAAATCAATAATAGATTAAAAGAGGGTAAAGATAAATCTCGTTTTACAATAGAAGAATTATTAAGTTACCCTAAAATTGATTTAGAACTTATCTTCGAGACTTTTACTGTATTTGAAGATTTAAGAAGAGGAAAAAAAGCAACGGATGGGGATATGGAAGCAGTATTTAATACTACAGAAGGAAAGACTGTAGCAGCTCATATTCTTTTAGAGGGAGAGATTCACTGGACAAAAGCCCAAAGAGAAGAAGAAGGGCTGAAAAAATTAAAGCAAATTATAACGATTATTAGTAAAAATGCTGTAAATCCACAAAATAAAAAACCACATCCATACCAGCGAATTGAAAAGGCGATTGAAGAGGCAAAAGTTAGAATTGATCTAATGAGAAGTGCTGAAGAACAAGTCGATGATATTGTTAAAAGCATTCGAGCTATTATTCCTATTAGAATTGAACAGGTGGAGATGGCTATCAAGATTCCAACAGCATTTACTGCTAAAGGATATAATATTGTTGCTCAATATGTACAAATCAAGAAAGAAGAGTGGCAATCTGATGGTTCTTGGGTAGCTGTCGTCAGTTTACCAGCAGGTTTGCAAATAGAATTAGTTGATAAGTTAAATAAACTAACTCACGGAAGAGTTCAAACAAAAATTTTAAAAACCTAACCTAGAACAGTTTGATTGGCTTCTAATTATATTATTTTTTAGCATAGGCTAGGAGAATAGTAAAAATTTAGAAAAAAAGTGAGAAATATTATGGAAAATGATGAAGAATCTATAGATGATGATTTTGAGGACTACGAAGATGAAGAGGTTATAAGAGAAGTTGTTGTTCCTGGAGAAGTACTTTCTGAAGATGTTACAAATTTTTTACCAGGTAGAGGAACGATCTTAAATAAAGAGAGAAATAAAATCATCTCTTTAAACATTGGATTAAAACAAATTAAAAAGAATTATATTAACGTAATTCCCCTTAGAGGATTTTATACACCTCGTCCTGGAGATAAGATTATTGCTTTAGTTATTGATAAAAATCCAGTCAAATATAAATGCGATATAAATGCTAAAGATTTTGGACAGCTAAAACCTAAGAATACAATAAAAAAGGGAAAGGCTAGAGGATTTAGAGGGGAGAGACCCTCTCGGGAAGAATTAGATACAGAAAAATTCGATATAGGGGATATACTAGTCGTAAAAGTCCTCTCCGCAGATCGTTTAAATAAACCGGAATTGACAACTGTTGGAAAATACTTAGGAAAGAAAAGTGGAGGTATAATAATTACGATTGATCCACCGAAAATTCCAAGAGTAATCGGTAGAAATGGATCTATGATTAAAATGTTAAAAAACTTAACTAAATGCAATATATTTGTAACACAGAATGGCCGAATTTGGTTAAAAGGTGAAGATATTGCCCATGAAAGGTTACTTATTGAATCAGTTAAGAAAATTGCTTCGGAAGCCCATACTATTGGTTTAACAGATAGAATGCAAGAATATATAATTAATGAAAAAAAAAATAGAGGTATTGAATAAATGCCGTTAATAATTAAAGATGAATATCCTGAGACCTTTTTCCGCAAAGATGGAAAGAGGCTCGATGGTCGAGATTTGAATGAATTAAGACCTATTAAAATGGAAGTTGGAGTTGTAGAAAATGCAGATGGTTCAGCTTATGTAGAATGGGGTAATAATAAAATTTATGCTGCCGTTTATGGACCCAGAGAGGTACATCCGCATCATTTAGCAAAGCCAGATAAAGGAATTTTGCGGGTATTTTATAGAATGGCTACTTTTTCTGTTTTTGATAGGAAAAGACCCGCACCAGGGCGTCGTGAAAAGGAAATATCCATGATCATCGCAGATTGTATAGAACCCGTACTTTTTCTTGAACTATATCCTGGTACAAGTTTTGAAGTCTTTATTGAAGTGATGGATGCGGATGGTGGAACAAGATGTGCCAGTACTACAGTAGCAGCATTAGCATTAGCTGATGCAGGTGTTCCCATGAGAAGTCTTTTATCAGCTGTGGCGGTAGGAAAAATAAATGGAAAGAAAGTGGTTGATCTCTCTGGTATTGAAGATAAAGCGGGAGATGCAGACTTACCAATTGCAATTACATGGTATAATGAGGAAATCTCTCTCTTACAATTTGATGGAGATATGGATTTGAATGAGATGAATGATTTCTTAGATCTCGCAAAAGACGCCTTGAAAGAAATTCACCAAATCCAATTAAATGTGCTAAAAAGTAAATATGTAAAATTGCAAGATGAGACTAAGGAAAAACAAAAAGAAGAGAAAAAGGGTGATAAATAAAAATGATGGATGTAAAACGAATTATTTCAAAAATTGAAAGAGATTATATTATTTCAAATCTTAGAAAAGAAGAAAGAATTGATGAGAGAGGGCTCTGGGAATATCGAAAATTCCGTATAGATAGTGATGTTATTGCTTCAGCAGAAGGATCAGCTGATGTTTCGTTAGGAGAAACAAGGATTATAACAGGTTTAAAATATGAAGTAGGTGCACCTTTTCCTGATCTCCCGGATGAGGGTGTTTGTACTGTTATGGCAGAACTACTCCCAATCGCATCTCCATTGTTTGAAAGAGGACCCCCAGATGAACAATCAATTGAATTAGCAAGAGTAGTAGATCGTGGAATTCGACATGCGGATTGTGTTCAAACTAAAAAACTTTGCATTAAAGAAAAAGTGTCTGTTTATATTCTTTTTGTTGATATGTATGTAATCAATTACGCGGGAAATTTAATTGATGCTGGGGCAGTAAGTGCATTGACTACATTAATTTCTGCTCATGTTCCTGAAGGTATTTGGAATGAAGAAAAAGGTGAAGCTGAATGGACAGGAAAATATCTAACAGGAGAATATATTGTAAATGAGTTACCTCTAGTTTTAACTTATGGAAAAATTGAAGATATAATCTTTTTGGACCCCAGTTTACCAGAAGAATTGGTAAGTGATGGTAAAATATCAATTTCTGTTACTGAAGATAAAATAACTTCAATTCAAAAAAGTGGCGCGGCTACATTTTCAATTGATGAAATTAAAATGCTAGGTAGTAAATCTGTAGAAATTGGTAAAAAATTAAGAAAGGAACTAAATCTTTTACAATATTTAACTAAAATTGATTAATTTTTCAATATTTTTTTCAACTTTATTTTATTTATTTTTAGTTTTTTCAATAAGAAGTCTATTCTAATTTAGAAAAATTTATAGTTTATCTTAATTTTTAATATAACATCAACACTTTTTTTGATTAAAATGGGTAGGACTAAGAAAGTGGGTATCGTCGGGCGTTATGGGGCTCGTTATGGAAGTACTTTACGGAAAAGGACACGTTTAATTTTAGAAAAAATGAAAGGAGACTTAAAATGCCCAAAATGTGAGACAAAAGGCTCAATTCATAGAATTTCAACAGGAATATGGCATTGTAAAAAATGTGAAGCAAAGTTTACAGGAGGAGCATATTATACAGAAACACCAAGGGGTGCTGAATCTTTCCGTATTGCAAAGCGTAAACAAAGAGAATTAGAAGTTAATGAAGAATAATGAGTAAAGATAATTATTTCTCAATAAAATCTACCATAGAATTTCAATTTTATAATTCTCAAATACGCGAAATTTCATTCAACTCGTTTTTACCAGAGTTTAATAGATTACAAACAAAAAGATCCAAAATTTCAATAGAAAAAAAGAATGACGATTCAATTATTTTTAAAATTGAAAGCAACGATATAACTGCTTTTCGTGCTTCTATTAATGAAATAATTAGTTTTGGGAAAGTTGTTGATAATTGTATAAAAATAACAAAAATTTCTTAATATTAGGGATTATTACTTTATCTGTTAAATAAATTTTAAATAAAAAAGAAGAAAAAATATGTCAATAAACTTTAACAGTCTAACAGAAGAACAAAAAGATAAATTCAAAAAACTTGCCAACTTACAGCAGTCTTATGAATTTCTGATTGCTCAACTAAGACAAACCGAAATTGATCAAAGTACAACTAACGTTGCAATAGAAGAATTAGAAAAAATCGCCCCAGAAGAAGTTGTATATAAGTCAATTGGAGGTCTTCTAGTAAAAAGCAAAAAAAATACATTGCTTGATGAGAAAAAAAGCCTTAAAGTTACCCTTGAAATGAGATTAAAAACTTTAGAACAAAAAAAAACACGGTTAGAATCTCAAATAAAAACATTAAATAATTCTCTTCAATCTGACTTTCAAAACAATATTGAATAAGCAATTTTATGCTATCTTCAAAATTTAAAGATTTTTTAGCTTTTTTAAAGAGCAAAAAGATTCTTATCGTTACTCATGATTTAGTAGATATTGATAGTCTAGGTTCTTGCTATGCATTGAAATTTTTTTTAACTCAATATTTTAAAAATCAAGAAATAATAATCTATTTTTCAGAACTGACTAAATCCACAAAAAACTTTATCAACAATTTCAAAGTAAAATTTCCTGAATTTAACTTTTCTTACAAGAAAGATATTACTCTTTCCAAGTTTGATGTTTTTTTAGTAGTAGATACAAACAATTTGAATCAAATTGTATTCAAGGATAATTTGGACATATCCCACACAAATATTCCATATATTTTTATAGATCATCATTCTGCAAGAAAGTATTCAAATAAGTCAGTATTAGATTTAATAAATGAAAATTATTCTTCTACCGCTGAAATTATTTTAGAATTATGTGAGCATTTTAACTTAAAGTTAACAATCCCTTTGAAAACTCTCATTGTTTCCGCAATATTGACTGATTCAGGTTTCTTCAGGCATGGTAATAATGTTACTATTTTAAACGTCAGCAAATTGCTAAGTGAAGATGTTAACATCCAGGATATACTATTGCTTCTTCAAAACGACATAGATATCTCTGCAAAAATAGCTAATATTAAGGGTTTACAAAGAGTTAAGTTAATTCGACAGGGGAATTATTTAATTGGAATAACCAATGTTAGCAGTTTTGGTGCAAGCGTAGCTTCAATGTTAATTAAAATGGGATTTGATATTGGTATCGTTATATCAAAGGAGCAAAATCTAAATAGATTTAATACCAGAGCTAAAAAAACTGTTTGTATAAAAACAGGATTGAATTTAGGAAAAATCTTAGAAGAAATATCTGAAAAGTATAAGGGTAGTGGTGGCGGTCATGATGGAGCAGCTTCTTTAACAACAAGCATGGAACCTGAAAGGATTGCTCTAGAAATTATTAATAGAATTAAACAATTTATCATCTAAGTTTTAAATAATCGAAAATTATTAAACAACAACTTTAGTGGAAACAGTCTCATATGGATTTAATAAAATTTGAAAATTTTTATTACAGGTATAAAGGAAACGAAGAATATGCTCTAAATAACATTAACCTAAAGATTGAAGATAGCAAATTCATCTTGTTATGCGGGGAAACAGGAAGTGGAAAAACTACATTAATTAGGTGTATGAATGGTCTAATTCCTCAGTTTTATACTGGTTTTTATAAAGGTAAAGTAGAACTCTGGAATGGGAGAAATACAGTTGAAACACCAATTGCGGATTTATCTACTGAAATTGGAATTGTTTTTCAAAATCCGGAAAACCAACTAATAGCAATGAATGTAGAACATGAAATTGCTTTCGGCTTAGAAAATTTAGGTGTTCCTGTAAAAGAAATTTCTAAAAAAATAAAGGAAAGTGCTTCTCTAACAGAAATTGAACATATATTAGATAAGGCACCGTTTGAGTTGAGTGGTGGAGAACAACAACGAGTTGCAATTGCTTCCATCTTGGTTTTAGAACCAAAAATCTTGATCCTCGATGAACCAACTGCACTGCTAGACCCTTATATGGCCAAAAAAATAATCAACTTACTAAATGAGATAAAAAATGAAAAAAATATATCAGTAATCATTAGTGAACATCGACTTGATCTTCTTCTTCCGTATGCTCAGGAAATAATATTAATGAAAAGTGGAAGGGTGATTGAGCATGGATATCGTGAAAAAGTTATTAATGGAGAAAATTTTCAAACTCTCAGATTAAATAAACCTGTTATTTATTCAATCTTTAGCATTTTGAAAAATGAAAATCTGTATGATAAGACTATTCCTGCCTCCATTCCTGAAGCAATAAGATCTTTAAAATAAAATAAGAAAAGTAGGAGATATAAGTGACAAAAGAAATCCCCATAATTATGATGAGAGATATTGATTATATCTACCCTAATGGAACAGAGGCTTTAAAAAAAATAAATTTAAACATTTTCAAAGGTGAACTAGTTGGAATTATGGGTAAAAATGGAGCAGGTAAGACTAGTCTCATCAGAACTTTAAATGGACTAATTAGACCAACAAAAGGTAGTATTTATATTGAAACCGAAAACGCTAGTTCAAAAAGTATAGCAAATCTATCTGAAAAGGTAGGAATCATTTTTCAAAATCCCTACCATCAGTTATTTGCTAATTCTGTGGAAGAAGAAATTAAATTTTCATTAAAAAGCTTTAATCTGGATAAAGAAGAAATTCAGATTAGAACTGATCGCATTCTAAATCAATTTGATCTTGAGAAATACAGGACACGATCTCCACTTAATTTATCTGGAGGAGAATCTAAAAAACTTGCTACAGCATCAATAATTTGCAGAGATCCTGATATCATAATATTTGACGAGCCTACCCTGGGTCAAGATGCAAAGGAAATTGAATTTTTTACTAACTTAATTAAAAATGAAAGAAATCGCAGAAAAACTATAATTATAATAACTCATAATATTGAGTTTGCATATGAATACTTACCTCGGACTATATTAATGGCAGATGGACAAATAATTGCAGATGGCCCAACAAAAGAAGTATTGAATAACGAGTTTCTGATAACCCAAACTTCATTAGTCCTACCACAAATTCAACAATTTTATTTAGCATTATTAGAGCAAGGTTTTCAGGAAACATTAGATATGATGTCTAAAAATGAAATGACGGACTATTTAAGGAACCTCTTAAAAAATAGTTCTTCAAAAGTATAGGAGGCAGTATAATAATGTCATTAGAGTTTCTAAACGCCTTTAAATTTATGAAAAAAAAAACATTTTTACATAATTTAGATCCTAGGGCAAAATTGTTTTTCTCGATTGTATATACTATATCTGCCATGCTTTTTACTGAAATTATTCCTTTAATCCTTATATTTCTAAGCTTAATTCCCATAGTTCTATTTGGAAAATTATTTAAACAATGGATTAAAAGCATTCGTGGTCTATCATTCTTAATCTTTTTTATAGTTCTTTTAAATACATTGTTTATCTCCTTATCGTTCGCTATTGCAATGATATTAAGAATATATATTATGGTGTCTGCGTTCTCTATCTTTTTTTTAACAGTAGATCCAAATGATTTAGCTCTTTCATTAATTTCAATGAGATTACCATATGAATTTGCTTTCTCATTTTCATTAGCATTTAGGTTTGTTCCTACTATCGCAAATGAAGCTCAAAACATCTTAGATGCTCAACAGAGTAGAGGTTACGAGTTGCAAAAGAAAGGACTTGTAAATCAAATTAAAAATTTATTTCCATTATTAATTCCATTAATAATTTGTTCTATTAAGAGGGCATTTAATGTTGCTGAAGCTCTTGAATCAAGAGCATTTGGATGTCGAAAAAAACGTACTTATTATTACAGCATTAAATATTCTATAAAAGATTGGGTTTTTACCTTTTATCTATTATTATTCTTAGCATTTACAATCTTTATTAGAATCCAATTCAACGTATTACCAGAATTTCTAATGTGGAGTTTACCTGTATGATTGTAAGAGAATTCAATATTTCAGGCTTAAATTTGCACTATTTTGTAGGGATTAATCAAATCAAAATACAATTTGATAAGTTTATAGATGTCCATAATATAAGTAGGAATGACAAAACTTTAATCAAATTTTTTTCAATTATTGAAGAAATCCAGAATAGAAATGAATATTCAGTCATCCAATTTTTCAAAGACAAATATGTACTAAATCAGGACCACATTTTCACAGCATGTTATTATTTAGAGAAAGCATTTCTACAGAATATTAATATCTCCAACAAAAAGAATATTGAATTTTTTTTATATTTAGCGGCTAATCGACAGATTAGTAGGAGTATTGAGGATTTTGGAATTGATTATTCGGATTTTAGCACAAATAAATTAACTTATTGTATAATATCACCGATAAAAAATATTAATAATATATCTATTGAAGTCATAACTATTTTAAATGCTGAAGAAGAAGAAATATCTCTAAATAATCAATCAGATTCTAAGATTAACTCAATTAAAGAGTATTTCGAGATTTCTGATAATCAGATTAATTCTGTTTTAAAGTCTTATGGAATTATTACAACCGACTCATCCATTAGTTTATCTTCTACAGTTTTAGCATTATATGATTTAATTTGTGAAAAAATGGCTATCTTACATATTGAAAAAGCAAAAAGTGTGTAATAATGAGAAATTTAACCCTTAAATTTAATTATTTCATTCTTTTTCAAAAATGATACTCCACTTATGTTTCCCAGTACTTCAATTCTAACAATTTTATCTGGATTTTTAAGATCGACTTTGTTATCTATGATACTGGCTATTTCTTCAATAAAATCATTTCTTTCTATTTTTTCGTGTTTTCTTCGCTTAAGAATTATCTTAAAAGAATCTTCCTTATTAATAAATTCCTTCTGGTTTTCATGAACTGTTTTCTTGATAATATTTACATCAGTTTCGCAAATAAAATCTATAGGTATAACTTTTAAAATATATTGAAAAAAATTGGGGTTCCTTTTTAGAATTTTATTTATTTTCGAAATAACCTTTTTTGCGTCTAAATTAGTAAACCCTGTAATTAATCCTGGAAATTGAATTCCTGATATGATGGGATATGTGTCACCACACATCAATAAAATAAACCATAATTCTGATTTTGCATTCCTTTCATTAAACCGAGAAGTTGATACTAATAGATTAAAATTCTTCGTTTATATCACTTTTTTCATTTTATAAATACTCTAATATTTCTTCTTTAGAAATCTCCCCAATTCGTAAAAAATTTACTCTTTCAGACGTACAATCAACAATAGTTGTAGGGAGTTTGGATTTTGACTTACCTGCATCTATAATTAAATCGATAGGACTTAATATTTTTTTTACTACTTCTTCTCCACTAATCGACGGAGACTCTCCTGCATAATTAGCTGAAGTGCCTATAATTCCTCCAAAATGGCCTTTATCCTTTAAAAGATTTAATATTTTTAAAATAATTTCGTTTTCAGGAACTCTTAAACCTATTGTATTTTGAAATGCTGTAACCTCTTGGGGTATGATATTTGGTACTTTCCTTTTTAATATTAAAGTTAATTGACCAGGCCAATATCTATCTGCTAATTTTTTAGCTATGTCATTAAATTCAGCAATTTTGGAAGCCTCATCAAAATCAGAAATTAACAATAAAAGACCTTTAGTATGATCTCTAAATTTTATGTCATAAATTTTCTTAATAACATTAAGATTCAATGGGTCTCCTCCAATTCCATAAACAGAATTGGTTGGAAAGGCAATAATTTTGCCTTCAATTATGTTGTCTACTGCAATATCAAGATAAAACTTAATATCTTTTAATTCCTTACCCGCTAATTTAATTAAAAATCCCATATGATCTCTGTTGAAATTTAGAAATTATTAAGAAAAAATATAAAGATTATTTTGGATATCGTTCTTTGCAACTTAAATCCGCTTCTAAACGTTTCCAAGTATGATCCAAGTATTCTTGAAGCTCAATTAGATCCTTTTCTGAAATGTTAGCAAATCTTTTTTGTTTAGAAAGATAATCCATAAGTGGAACCCTTTTAGAAGGATCTAATAGCGGTTTACTTGCTTTTGACAATGTCATGATTCCATTTTCTACTTCATATAGAATCCATGAACCAGTTTTTACAGCCAATCGAGATACCTCTATTGTATCCTCAGAATTAAAACCCCATCCAGTACAACATGGCGCCATAATATGAATATATCTAAAAACTTCAATGGATTTATCTTTTTTAAATTTATCATATAAATCAAGTGGTTCACTTATAGAGAAAGTAGCTACATAAGGCATATCATGAGCAGCCATAATTGCGGGAAGATTCTTTTTAAAACGATCTTTTCCCTTTGTGGTTGTACTTGTCCATGCACCATGTGGTGTACTTGAAGATCTTTGAATGCCTGTGTTCATATATGCTTCATTGTCGTAACACACATAAATTTGGTCAGAATTTCTTTCTGCTGCTCCACTTAAACCTTGAATTCCAATATCAGCAGTACCACCATCTCCAGCAAATGTAATCGCAGTCATCTCGTCCCAACCCTTACCGGGAAATCTATATGCTTTCGCTTTGAAAGCCGCAGACATACCCGTAGCACCCGCTGCTCCTGCTGCAAAAGCCATATTTGTAAATGGAAAATTTGGTGCTGTTTTTGGCCATAATCCTACTACAACATTTAAACAAGAAGCGGGTGTTACAAGCGCTGTGTTAGGGCCTAATGCCTTTATTGCCCATCTAATGGCGATTTCTAATCCACAACCCGCACAACAAGAATTTCCGGGAAGGAAATATTCTTCTTGACATGATTCTAAAGCTTCTTTTAATTTTACCATTATTTTATTCTACCTCCAATAATCCATCCCAGAGAGTTCCATGAATCATATCTTTTGGAAGTTCTCCAGTTTCGTTATATTTCACTAATTTTAATAATTGATCTTTTTGTTGCTCAAGTGTAACTTCTCTTCCTCCCAATCCATTAATTATTGGTAAAACTGTTGCGGTTCCTCTTGTTTCATGTAGAGCGGCTTTAACTTCACAACTTACAGGACCTCCAGTTTGACAACCAAATGCAGTAGCTCTATCTATAACTCCAAGAACCTTCACTTTTTTAGCCATTTCAATAATATCTTCTGTTGGAAAAGGTCTAAAATGGCGAAGCTTAACCATTCCAACTTTATAGCCTTCATCTCTTAAATCCTCTATTGCTTGTTCCATTTGTAAAGCTAAATCTCCATAAATAATTACTCCGACATCTGCATTATCCATTTTGTATTCTTGAATTAATCCATTACCATAATTTCTCCCAAAAGTTTTCTCAAATTCTTTAGCAACGTTTTTAATTTTCTCTTTTGCTCTTATATTTGCATCATGAATTTTTAGTCTGAATTCGTAATAAAAACTGGAGGGCATGATAAGATTGCCAAACATCATTGGTCTTTTTGGATCTATCCAGATATGTGGCCATCCTTCCTCACTTGGTAATGACGGTAAAAAGCTATCTACAAGATCTTGATCTTCGAGAATAACTGGTTTTGATGTGTGCGAAAGAATAAATCCTCCATAAGATACAAACTTAGGTAAAAGGATATCATGATCTTCACATACTTTATATGACATTAAAATTTCATCATAAATTTCTTGATGCTCCGCACAAAAACAACTCATCCACCCTGTATCCCTCTGACTTATTACATCGGTAAAATCAGCCCAAATATTCCATGGTGGAGCGGGTCCTCGAGATGCTATGGCAACGACAATGGGTAGTCTAGCTCCAGCTGCCCAATGAATCATTTCATGGGCATAAAATATTCCTTGACCTGATGTTGCTGTAAAGGTTCTAGTTCCTGCTTTACTTGCGCCAATCACAGCAGCGAAAACGCTATGTTCTGATTCCATTTTTATATATTGAGTCCCTGGCATTAGCCCATTATCTACAAATTCGGACAATTTTTCAACCACAGTAGTCTGTGGAGTTATAGGATAAGCACTAATCACCTGGACTCGTGCTGATTTTGCTGCATAAGCTGCTGCTATATTTCCTTTTATAATAATATTTTCTCTCTTTTGGATAAAATCTTTCTGGGCTTCAGTCATTTTTTATATCACTCTCTCTGATCATTTCTATATTATTTGTTGGACATTCTTTAGCGCATATACCACATCCCTTACAGTAACGCAAATCTATTTCAAATATACCATCTTCTCTCATTTTGATTACGCCTTCTGGGCAATACATCCAGCATATCCCGCATTTATTACAACCTTCTTTAATGATTGGTCTAAAAGTTCTCCAATCACCAGTTGTACCTATATTTCCATCAATTGGCAATGAAATTGGAATGGGTGATAATTCTTTCCAATTTTTATATTCTTGAACTTTAGGACGTTCTTTTACTGATTTATTAATTTTCTTCCATTTATTAGATTCTGTCATATTTACATCTCTCTTACAGATTCGTAAGCCTCTTTTGCAACACTCATGTTTTTTTCTAATCTACTTTCTCCAAATTCCTTTTTAATTACTTTTTCCATTGTTTTAAGATTATAATACCCAGTAATCTTTCCAAAAGCCCCTAGCATAGGAATATTCAGAATTGGCCCACTTGCGTGCATAAAATTATGCTGAATACAAATACCTGTAGCATCTACGATATAGATCTTTATATTATCAGGGAGATCACTTGTATCTATAGGATCTGGACTATTAATTATTAAATTTACCCCTTCTTTTATACCAGCTTTTATTTTTGGTATTTCAAGTAATGAGGTATCAAACATAAATATATAATCGGGATTTACTACACTATCATACGTTTTAATTTTCTTACTCTTAGACACTTTTGTAAATGCTTGTATTGGTGCACCTCTTCGCTCAGCTCCTATTATTGGAATTGCAATTGTATCCTTAAAACCTTCTTCAAATGCCATTTCAGCTAACAATTGGCTTGCGGTGATACACGTTTGACCACCTCTACAATGCATTGATATTTCTACAATTTTTTCTTTGTCTGACAATTTATTCATCTAACTTTTGATTATGTGAATCGAATGCAATATATCCAATAAAGGCACAATGAATAAAAGTTCTATTGATTTTACTTATATAACTACAATATGAAACAATATTATAGAATTTATAATAATAATTGTTATAATTATTAATTTTTTTTAAAGAAGGTGCCTTCTTAAATCGATCTTACAAAATAATGTGAAAAATTCATCTAAAGTTAAAGAACGTTAAACTAGGAAATAACCATATGAACAATAAGAAAAGAAATAATGAAATTATATATTCTTTTAAATGTCCTTCATGTCAAGAAGGTAAAATTGACATAATTAAGAGTATTTATGATCTTCCTGATGGCGACAAAATGCTCATATTAAAATTTGAATGTAATAGATGTAATTTTCATAAAAATGATATAATTCCTTTAACCACAAATATGGAACCAGGAATTATGACTTTGCAAATATTTGAAGAAGAAGACCTTAAATCTAAAATTTATCGTTCACCGACAGGGAAGCTAGAAATTCCAGAATTAGAATTAATCGTAGAACCCGGTCCTAGAGCTGATTTCTATTATACAAACGTGCAAGGGATATTATTTAGATTTGAAAGCGCTGTTTCTATTTATAGAAATAATCTTGAAGAAAACGATCCAGAAAAAGGCGAAATTGATGAGCTTTTAGATAATTTGAAGCAAGCTATAGATGGAAAATTCAGATTTACTTTAAAAATAACTGATTTCCAGGGAGGGAGCTATATTATTCCCCTTGATAAATCAAAATACTCTTTCGAGAAAATTTAAAAGTAAGATTTAGAATAAAGGTAAAATATAATCTCAACATAATTCTTTAATATAGACTATACTAAATTTGTGAAAAGCTATGGAAACTAAAATAAAAAGAGTTGGGATTTTAACTGGTGGCGGAGATTGTCCTGGATTAAATTCTGTTCTCTATGGAATCATGCTCAAAGCTTATGACGCTGGTATTGAATGTGTTGGAATCCTTAAAGGCTGGAAAGGATTTATGGAAAATAAAACAATACAACTCAATATTGCAGAACATGATGATTTGCACACTATTGGGGGAACAATCTTATATACAAGTAGAACTAATCCCTTTAAAGGTATAAGTTCTAAAGAAGAACGTGCTAAAGAATTGTGCAAAAAATTTGAAGATCTAGGAATTGATGCATTGATCGCTATAGGGGGGGATGATACTTTAGGGGTCGCAGATACAATATTTAAATATGCTGATGCAAAAGTAGTTGGATGCCCTAAAACAATAGATAATGATTTAGCTGGAACTCACTATACATTTGGGTTCTGGAGTGCAACACAATTAGCCTCTAATGCTATGGATAATCTTACAACTACTGCTCGTTCTCATCAAAGAGTTTTTGTAGTTGAGATAATGGGAAGAGATGCTGGTTTCTTGACAATGTATAGCGGTATATCTGCTGGAGCTGACATTATTTTAATTCCAGAGACTCCTTTTGATTTCGAAAAAGATATAGTTGATGTTTTAAAAAAAAGAGTTAATGCAGGTTATAAGTATCATATTATAGCAACATCAGAAGGAGCCTATCCAAATTTAGAATCACTAGGAAGGGACTTCAAAACTATATCAAAAGAAACAATAGATAAGCTACCCAAGGATACATTTGGTAATCCATTACTCGTAAAATTGAATATATCTCAAATAATAATTGAAGAATTAAACCTACGAGATGATTTAAAGCAAGAATTTCAGAAAAATGGAGTAGATTTCGAATGTAGAAGTGTAGTACTCGGTCATACTATGCGAGCTGGCACTCCAAATTCATTTGATAGAATATTAGGATTAAGATTTGGCTTAGCAGCAATGAAACTTGTGATAGAAGGTAAATTTGGAAATATGGTATCACTCCAAGGAAATAAAGTTAAAACGGTTCCATTATCGGAAGGCGTTGGAAAGAAATACATTACATCCGATAATGATAAAATGGAATTGCGTGATTTACTCGTAAAAATTAGATATCTTTCTAAACAAAAATAGAGGAGTAAAAAAACTTATCCATAATGCTTTTCCTCCTCTTGGTCAGCATCAATCGCATCTAATTCAATATTTCGGCCAAGCCATTTTTCACTCAGAATTTCTTTATAATACTCATGTTGAATTATTAAATTCATTATTTCTGTTGTTCCAGTCCAAATTTCACCTATTTTAGCGTCTCGTAATAATCTTTCAACTGGATAAACAGTTGTATAACCAATTCCTCCTAAAATCTGCATTGAATTATTAATAACTTTCCAACACGATTTCGTTGAAAACTTCTTTGATTCAGAGACTAATCTTCTTTGAAGTGCTGGTGGTGCTCCGGCATCGATACTTCTAGCTGTATTATACACAATAGCTCGTGCTGCATCTAATAATGTGATACTATCCGCTATCAGAAAATTTACTCCTTGAAAATTTCTTATAGTTTGTCCAAATGCTTTTCTTTTAGTACTATATTTCGTCGCAATTTGTAAACAAGCCCTCGCAAGGCCGATAAATCCAGAAGCAGTTGTTAATCTTTCGGGAACCATCATCTGGTAAAAAATCTTTCCCCCAGCTCCCTCCTCCAAAATAATATTTTCTTTTGGAACTTTAACGTTATTAAATTTTATTCTACCTGCACCACCACCTCTAGTTCCAAGTATACCATAAATATATTCGGTGCTAACGCCTTCAGTTCTATCTACTATGAGTAAACTTAAAGCTTTATGAGGATCCCCATTTGGATCTAAATTGGTTTTTGCATAAACTAAAAAGAAATCAGCTCCTTCAGCACCTACAACAAATCGTTTCTCACCATTCAAAATGTAATAATCCCCGTCTTTAACAGCAGTACAAGTCGCTCCAAAGAAGTCTGACCCTCCTCTTGGTTCAGTTAATGCTTCAGCAGTGAATTTTTTTCCCTCACACATTGGCTTAAGATATTTTAGTTTTTGCTTTTCCGTCCCGAACATATTTATTGCTTCACCACATATGCTGGGTAAAGAAAATAAACAAGCAAGAGAACTCCCCAATACTCCGATTTCTTCCTGAGCTATAATTTCACTCTCCCAATTCAATCCTCGTCCGCCGTATTCCTTTGGAAATCTTATTCCTATTAAATTTTGTTTAGCTAAAGCATTTAACCATTCAGAAGGATATTGGATTTCATCCTTATCCATTTTTTTTAATAAGGAAGGAGGAACTGCCATTTTTACAAATGTTCGTACTTCTTCTCTAAATATCTTATTATCCTGACTTAATAAATAATTGTACATATACAATGACCACTTAATGATTTATAATACGTTTAAAAAATGATAGATTCAATAAAAATAATGATTTGATCTAATATTAGTTTATTTTTTATGAAAATTCATAGTTCCATTGAAGTTCATCGTTAAAAACTATAAATATTCAAATTTATTTATCTTGCATGTTGTATGGCAATTTTATGGTATTTAAGAAATCATAAATCTCTACAATATAATCTTTAACTCTTAATTAATGAATTATTATGTTCACAAAAATTAAAAACTCGTATAAAGAATATCCCAATGCATTTTGGGTGCTGACTTTCGCCACTTTCATTGATATGTTGGGAACCTTTTTATTATATCCATTTTATGCTCTGTATATAACTCGACGCTTTGGAGTCGGGATGATAGAAGTAGGGATCTTATTTTCGATTTTCTCGGTAGGAAATATTTTGGGTGGTGTGATTGGGGGGGCATTAGCTGATAAATATGGTCGTCGTGCGATGATCCTTATTGGTTTAACTGTAAGTGGGATAGGGAGTGTGATAATGGGTTTAGTTGATAATCTAACTACATTTTATATACTTGCTGCATTTTTAGGTTTGATAGGCAATTTTGGAGGTCCTGCACGACAAGCAATGGTTGCAGATTTACTTCCAAAAGAGAAGCAAACAAAAGGATTTGGGATTATACGAGTAGCTTTTAATATTTCAGCAGTGATCGGTCCTCTTCTTGGTGGAGCGATAGCAACCCAATCCTTTATGTTATTATTTATTGCAGATGCTGTGAGCAGTATAATTACCGCGTTTATTGTCTATTTTGTTATTCCAGAGACCAAACCTCAAAAACATGATAATGAATCTCAAGAAACAGTAATCAAAACTCTTATTGGATATAAAAATGTGATAAAGGATTGGAAATTTATGTTATTTCTAGGTGTATCGGCTATTACAGTGTTAGTGTATATGCAGATGAACAGTACATTATCTGTTTTCTTACGGGATATTTATGGGTTCCCTGAGCAAAGTTTTGGTTACTTATTAAGTATGAATGCGATTATGGTGGTGTTCCTTCAATTCTGGGTCACTAAGAAGGTTTCAAAGTATGCTCCCATGAAGATGATGGCTTTTGGAACTATTTTCCTTATGATTGGTTTTGGGATGTATGGTTTTATTTCAGCACCATATCTGTTCTTTATCGCTATGGGTATTATCACTGTGGGGGAAATGATTGTATATCCCCTTGGACAAAGTACAGCAGCATCTTTTGCCCCTGAAGATAAACGAGGA
>JAEOTH010000161.1 GCA_016839915.1 Promethearchaeota archaeon | reverse complement strand
TTACTTCCATTAATTTTAGACATAGGAACTGATAATTTCAGACTAGGTTGGGCAGGAGGAGATTTTCCCGATTTAATTGCTCCTAGCGTCTATGTTAATATCACTGATTATTTATTTAGTTCTAATATAGTAGCATCTGACACAATAGATGGTTTAGAGGATATTTTTTTAGACGTAAATAATCAAACTCACTTAGTTGGGCACGACGCGTTAAAATATCAAAATATTTTAAATGTGCGTGAGTTTAGTAAAGAGAGTAACTATAATATTCTTCTAAAATTTTTTTATCACTATTATCAACAATTAAATATTAAAGAGGAAAACCAATTTAAGCAACCTCTTATCATCATTACTCCCTTCTATAAATCAGAATTAGAAAAAGCAAAACTTCAAGAAATCTTTTTTAATTCTTTAAATTTTCCTTACATCCTTTTTTTACCGGAAACTCAAGCTGTTTTATCAACGTTACAAAAAACTAGTGGTGTAATTGTTAATATTGGTGAATCCCACACATATATCTCCACGATTTTTCATGGATTTACAAATATTATGGCTAGAGATGTATTTCCAATAACGGGAACAGATATTACAAAGTATTTTTTAAATCTAATCCTGAGCAATAGTAGTGCTTCTAAAAATATTTACTTGGATAATGCAATAGCGAAAGAAATCAAAGAACAAATATCTTTATGTGTGCTTAATCCTAATGAAGAAAAAAAGAGAGTGAAAGAAGGTTTAACAAAATACGATAGAGTTGTTGATCTACCAGATGGTTCTAAATTAAAATTGAATTCAGAGCGATTTTTATTATCTGAACCTTTTTTTGACCCAAAGGTTATTCACGTAGATTACATAAGTATAGCAGAAGCGATTTCGAAAGCTGTGAAATCATGGGACAGGGAGAATTGGGAAGAACTCCTAACTACTGTTGTTCTTGCGGGAGGAAGTAGTTTAATCTCTGGTTTAAGAGAAAGGTTAGAATTGGAACTACAGAACCACTTTTCAGAAAAACTTAAACCCATTATAAAAGTAGTTGCTGCATCAGGGAGAGAAAATATGGGTTGGATTGGTGCCTCTGTGTTGTACTCGAAAGATCAGTTAAAAAAAGGATGGATTAGTAATCCCAACCTGAACGATTCTGATATTCCGCAAGAAGAAAATACAACACCTTAACGAATAACTATTACATTAAACTTGGTGAATTGATTGGCAATTAGTTTAAAAACAAAAAATGATTTCTTAATAGAATTTCAGCAGAAAGTAATACAAGGAAGAAAATTATTACAATCAGCAAATCATCTCTGGGCAGATCGCTTATTAACTGATCTTTATTTTGAAATCGAAAAAACTGAGTGGCTCAATATCCAGAAAAAACACCAGCTTATTATGATTATATCAAATTCGTGGTGGATGTATATAAATTCTTTAGTTCATAGAACAGAACAAGGAATAGATATTGATTTTATTAGATATATTGACGCTTACAAACGTTTTTTTTCCTTTCTCTCTAAATTAGACGATTTTTATATGTTGAATAATTTCGCAACTACTCTTTTAAAATCTTTCATTAAAATGGATTCTCTATCTCAAACAGGCATAACTAAGTTTATAAATTCTTTTTGCATCAAAGTTGCTGAAAGAGAAGAATACATTAAGCTGATAGAATTGCAAATGGTGTTAATGTATTTAAGGAAATCTGTAATTCCTCAAGAATTCTTTCATTTAAGTATGGAAGTGTTAGGTAGAACAATATATAAGTTAGAACCGAGCAAAAGAGCATTATTTCTTTATATTTTTATTGAAAATGTCAACATGCAATACCTGCTTATGGAGGATTCTGAGGAATTTGTTAACGAAATGAATAAAATATTGGTAAATAGGATTCCTGGATATTTGAAGAATGAGTTTAGTAATACAGGGAAGATAATTATTAATGAAAGAAATTTTAGAACAATTTTAGGCGAATTAGAGGAACTCATCTATTATATGAACAACATTGGAGAACACACTTGGATTA
>JAEOTH010000009.1 GCA_016839915.1 Promethearchaeota archaeon | reverse complement strand
TTTATAGATCTTT
Organism: Promethearchaeota archaeon; assembly: GCA_016839915.1. Lineage (GTDB taxonomy): Archaea > Asgardarchaeota > Lokiarchaeia > Sigyniarchaeales > SOKP01 > Loki-b32. The sequence continues at coordinate 2,098 of JAEOTH010000009.1, read as the reverse complement.
GGAGGAATTCTTCCTTTTACAGGTTGTTCACCTATACTAGATACAAGAAGACCATCTTTCTCCATTAACTTAAGATGTCTCGCAACAGTCGATTTACTATGTTCTATAAAATGGGAAATTTGAGTTACATTTAATTCTGTGTGAAGTTCAAGAATAGCCCAAATGTCAAATCGTAATTTATGCTTAGATATTAATTGATCCCATTCTCCTTCAATTCTATTATTATTTTTTATATTCATCTTATTTAACAGACCTCTTTTAAAGTTAGGTATTATTTTTTTATTTAAATCTTATTTATTTTCTATAATAATACTTTTTCAAAATTGTAATCAATTAAATTTATTTAAATTTATATAGAACGTTATTTATCTTTATTTCTACATAAAATATATTGATTTTATCTATATAAATATGATCATAACATTTAAATATGAAACGTCCCATCTTCTATATGTTATAGCACGTTCATTCATTGAAACATAAAAAGTTTGAGAAAAAAGTATAAAGAGATCACATAATCAAATTTCTATTCTCTATTTAGCAACACAAAACCTAATGAAAGCAATATTTTTGACCGTGTTATAAAATCAAAAAAAAAATTTAAAAACAAAATTTAGAGTTGAAAAAAATGAATAAAACATCGAAATTATTAACATTAGCAGCACTAGGAATTCTCATTTTCAGTTTTACATCTTCAGTTGCAGCACTTGAAGTTACTAAAAGACCGATAGAAGATTGGTTAGATCCAAATTATGCGGCTTATCCCTGGGGAGAAGAAAATTGGGCTTTTCCTGACTTTTTTAGCCGAGATAGTTGGTTAGCGTGTAAAATGGGATTCCCCTTTCCTAAAGCCGGAATTGGTCCTTTTGTAAATGACTTAGTATATGAAAATAGCTTGGTAGTAGGAGACACTATAATTGATGGGTATCTCAAGGAGAGAGCATTAAATGATGGAACAGCTTTAATAACTTTGCATTTAGATGTAAGGAATGCTCCTTTAACGGTTTATAACTACATGGAAACGATGTCCTATTTTTTTGGTAGCTCAGGTAAACCTCAAGCCGTATTGGGTGAAGAATTGGATGGATATATTGATTATACTGTACTTATGAAATTCATCATCCCTTACCCTGGAGCAGATATACCCCAATGCACGTCTCTTTTTAGTAATTTCATTTCATTTGATATTCATGGCATCGGTTATGGAACTATAACCGAACATGCAGTTGAGCTTGGTTATGCCGAAACCGCTGGTGCACTAGGAATGGTATTATTTCACCAAAAATGCCTTTTTAAACCAGATCTTGACGAAGATCATCCTAATTATATGCCAAAGCTTAGCGGTTTATATCCCATTGAAACTGTGGAAATCTATGAACTGGATTGAAATAAGATGACAGGAGAATCAATTGAGGGTTGAAATCTCTAAATTCAAATATAGAAAAAGGAGGAAAAAGTTTAGATAATTGGCTTCTCGAATGACCACACCTAAACCAATATTCCTTCATTCTATATCTTTTTTTATTTTTATATTTGCTCAAGATTGAAAAAAAAATATTAAAAAATAAGTATAACTTCACTTTATAACATATACAAGTTTTTCCCCTTCTTGTTCTTCAAGATTCAACTCTCGCCTGATTGCATTTCGGATTAAATATCCTCCAACGTGTAGGATTGAATCTTTTAGGATAGAATCTTGATCCATTGATGCATTACAAGGATAAGCGTGGTGTGCCTTACTAATTTTTTCATTCAAAGACATTTCACCATTTTGGATATACTTTGCTTTAAGTTGCTGGAGAACATAATAACTTGATCCGCATGGTGCTGTTTGAATTACACAAACATCTTCAATTGATTTTCCATCTTTGCTTAGCAAGAAAGAAACAATTGGAACTCCAATTTTAAAATAATCAATAAATTCGTGAATCAAATTATGCTTTTTAGTTAAATGGAATCCAGGTTTATTATGTTCATTCACTTCTTTACTTAATGCACAAAATGGTTTAGGAAATGCTGCTTGAATACCATATTTCTCGAATTCTTCTAAAACTTGAACTTGAAGTCCTGCGGGAACCCATTTTGGATCTTCTATTGG
>JAEOTH010000040.1 GCA_016839915.1 Promethearchaeota archaeon | reverse complement strand
CCTCAAAAAAATCGTAAACCTAAGTTTTGGGATACTCTTTTTGAAATTTGCCATATTAAAAATGATGATCCCGTTTCTGCTTGGAAGGATCATGTAAATCAACTTACTTCTAGAAGTAATTATCTAAACCAAAAGCAATATGAATCATTAAAATTTACAGCGCCTAAAACAGATTTAAATATAGGTTTGCCTATAGGCCATTTGTGGCATGCTGCCTCCATGAATAGTCAAAATGGGATTAATTTTGTCGGAAATATACCCACAGAGGAAGTATTTACAATACCACATAAACTTAAAACTGAGGGGATTGTAAAATGTACAAAACCACTTTACTTTAGTGGAAGTTTGGTAGAGGATTATCTACTAACATTTTCTAACGGAAAAGTTGTTGAAGTAAGTGCTAAAAAAGGAGAAGATCTTCTACTAAAATTAATTCAAACTGACGAAGGCGCAAGTTACTTAGGAGAAATTGCTCTGGTTCCACATAATTCACCTATCTCACAATCTGGTTTGTTGTTCTATAATATTCTTATCGATGAAAATGCTTCAAACCATATCGCTTTAGGCCGAGGTTATAAATTTAGTTTTAAAAAGGGGGAAACTTTATCTGACAAAGAATTTACTGCTTTAGGTGGTAATAATAGCCTAATTCATATTGATTGTATGTTTGGTTCAGGAGAAATGGATGTTGACGGAATTACTAAGGATGGCAAAGTAGAACCTATCATGCGAAAGGGAGAATGGGCTTTTGAGGTGTAATCGATGATCACGCAACAATTAGAAATTACATTAGTTCTTCGAAATCCATTTTAATATCTTTGTTTTCTGTTCGCTTGATAAAGATTGTTCTTAAATTATCAAAATCAGCTTTAAAACATGTTTGACACTCCTCCTGCTCATCAGGAGTTGCAGGTTCAACACGAACTTCATACCCAATTGATTCATATAATTCTACATATTCATTTACTCTACTTTCTTCAACTGTGAATCCCCTCTCCCATTCTTTACCTCGAGGAGGGATCTTTCGATCTTTTTTTTCTTTATCTGAAACCACAATTATTCTATCTCATTCTTTATATCTTTTCCGAATCTTACATTAAATATTATTATAATGTTTGGTTTAAATCTTACTCTTTTTTATATTTCATCTGAGTTGTGCTTTTAGTGGAATTTTATTCCCATTAACCGTTTTCTATTAACAAATTTTAAATTAATTTGGTAAATTATCTAAGAATAATAATAAAAATAAAAGAAATCAAAAAAACAAGTACAGATGTGATATTATTGACTTATACAAAAGAACCAAATTTTACTCCTAAGAACCCAAAAGATTTTGATTTTAAAGAAATAATTTATGAAAAGAAGGACTGGAAAGCAAAAGTTACTATTAATCGTCCAGAAGTCTATAATGCGTATTCTACTCTTACATTAATGGAAATGATTGAAGCATTTCATGATGCTGCGTGGGATAATAAAGTTGCAGTTATAATTTTGACTGGAGCAGGTGATAAAGCTTTTTGTACCGGTGGTGATGTAAAAGAATATAGAGAAAGATTTACCATCCAGCCTGCTGAATATTGGAAATGGATGAGCATTTTCCAAGAAGCTCATGATGTTTTCCGTAATATAGGTAAACCTACGATCGCGAGAATCAATGGTATTGTTGCAGGTGGAGGTAATGAATGGCAAATGGCATGTGATTTAGCAATAGCAGCAGAACATGCAACAATCCAACAAGTAGGGACGAGAGTAGGTTCCGTGGCATGTGGGGGTGCCACTCAATGGTTACCTATCATAGTTGGTGATCGTCGTGCTAGAGAAATTCTATATCTATGTGAGCCAATCTCAGCTAAAAAAGCGATGGAATGGGGTTTAGTTAATGAAGTAGTACCATATGCAGAAATAGATGCTGCAGTTGATAAAATGTGCCAGAAGCTTATTGATAAATTTCCAGAATGCATGAGATATACAAAACAGCAGGTTAATTTTTGGAAGGATCTTGTTTGGCATCAAACAATTGGACATGCAAAAGATTGGTTATCAATTCACTATGCTTCTTGGGAACCACTTGAAGGAATGTCGGCATTTGTAGAAAAACGCCCTCCAAATTATAGAGGTATACGAGAAAGCCCTCATCCAGAATTTTTATGGGGACCCCCTTCGATTACATGCCCTTCATGTCAAGCAAAAAGTTTGCCTTCCGATTTTGAGTTTTGTGGTAAATGTGGATCAAAACTAAAATAAAATTAAGTAAATTTTTTTATTAGAAAAAGTAATTTAAAATTAGCCATTTTGAGTGAAAAGGATTTGACAAATGATTTAGTTATAGTTGAAAAGACCAATAATATTGGGAAAATAATATTCAATAATGGTCCTTTAAATATCTTAACAATAGGTATGATGGAGCAAATTAATGAAGCTTTAGAAAGTTTTCTTGAAGATGATTTATTAAAATTAGTAATTTTCGATCATATTGGAAAGGTTTTTTCCGCGGGAGTTGATGTTGGTGATCATATGGGGGATAATGCTCCTAAGATGATTAAAGAATTTCATGGAATTTTTAGAAAGCTTAACAAGCTAAAATGTCCAACTATAGCAAGCATTAAAGGAGCTGCTCTTGGTGGTGGTTGTGAAATTGCTATTTTCTGTGATATTTTACTTACCTCAGATAAAGCAAAATTTGGGCAACCAGAGATAAAAGTCGGAGTGTTTCCGCCTATTGCTGTTTTGGCTTTTCCCCAAATCATCGGAAATAAAAAAGCTTTTGAGCTTATCATGTTAGGTGAAATAATTGATGCTAAAGAGGCTCAGAGACTTGGAATTTCTAATCATATTTTCCCGATTGAATCATTTGAACAAAAATTTACTGAATTTATCGAATCTTTTAATGATATAAGTACAATTATTTTACAATATACGAAAAAGGCATACACCAAAGCTTTAGGAATCGATTTTGAGACTAAATTAGATGAAATTGAAGATTTTTATCTTAAAGAATTAATGTCTACACATGATGCAAATGAAGGTTTACAAGCATTCTTAGAGAAACGATCACCCAATTGGCAGAATCGTTAATTTTCTTAAATTTAATAAGAATTATGTTTAAATTAAAATAATAATAAAACAAATTGTAGGAATTTGAGATGAAAGCAGCAGTTTTTGAAAAAGTTAAGGAACCTTTAAGAGTTGATAACAATTATCCTGATCCTAATATTTCTGGTGAGTTAGGGCAAGCGATAATAAAGATAGAAGCGTGTGGCGTTTGTCATACTGATTTTGGTTATTTAGAACACGGAGTACCAACAGTTAAATTACCACCTCTTATTTTAGGTCATGAAATATCAGGACGCATTAAAGAGGTTAGTGACGATGTTAAAAATTTCAAAGTAGGAGATCATGTCATTATCCCTGCTGTGCTTTCCTGTGGTTATTGTGTTAATTGTAGAACGGGCAGAGAGAATATTTGCCTTAATCAGATAATGCTAGGGAACCATATTGATGGGGGTTTTGCTGAACAAATTAAGGTTCCTATAAAGGATGTAGTCCACCTTCCAACCGAAATGTCACTAGAGGAAAGTTGTATAATTTCAGATGCTGTTTCAACACCCTATCATGCTGTAAAAAACCGAGGTCAAGTAAGACCTGGTGATTGGGTAGTAGTTATAGGTTGTGGTGGGATTGGTTTAAATGTGGTTCAAAATGTAAGAGCAGCAGGTGGTTTGCCTATTGCTATCGATATTGTCCCAAAGAAGCTTGAAATTGCTAAAAAAATTGGTGCTGTAGAAACTGTTTTAGCTAAAGATATGGATGAAAGAGAAATTGTTGGTGCTATTCGAAAAATAACAGGAGGAGGTGCTGATATTGCATTTGAAGCAATTGGGCACCCCGCAACAATGAAACAAGCATTTAATAGTTTGCGGACTGGGGGGCGTTTGGTCGCTGTAGGATATTCACCAAAACGTTGGGATGGATTCGATATTGGTCGTGTAATGTTTCGAGAAATGGAAATAATGGGAAGCCTTGGATGTCGTCCTGTTGACTATCCACATATCATTGACTTAGTTAAGATTGGCACACTTCAGCTTAAACCGTTAATTACCCATAAATTCCCACTATCAGAAATTAATGAAGCCTTTGATGTCATGCGGCGCGGAGAAGGAATTAGAATAATAATGTTATGTCAAAAATAGAGGTTTAATAAAATTTTTAATTTATTTTTAACTTACTAAAATAGAATGAATCAAGGGGATATAAATATTGTTTGAACAGTTTGAAACTTGGTATAAAAACAGGCATGATTATGCAAAAGAATGGAAAAAGCGTACTGGTGGAAAAGTAATAGGAACTTTCTGTACATATGTACCCGAAGAAATTCTCTATGCAGCAGATATTCTGCCAGTAAGAATATTGGGCAGTCATGAGCCACAAGATGTCTCTGAACCGCATATTTTTGCAATGTTTTGCCCTTTCTGTCGAGATTGTCTAGCACAAGGATTAAAGGGTAAGTTTGATTATCTCGATGGAATTACGATTGCTCAAAGTTGTCTCCATATTAGACAAGCTTTTACGAGTTGGGATCTCCACATTCCAGTGGATTTTAAATATTATTT
>JAEOTH010000160.1 GCA_016839915.1 Promethearchaeota archaeon | reverse complement strand
GATCTAAATTACTTATTACTGTAGTTAACAAAAATTCAACAACCGCGACTTGTTTTTTTTCTATTTGAGCTTCGAAAAATTTGAATAATAAATCTCGCAATTCTGGATATTCCATTATTAACTTTTTGACGAATGGAACCAAGATATCTTGTCCGATGTTGTCTTCAATATCATTCGCATTCGAAATTTCTAGTAATTTAATTAATTTTTTGATAATTTCTGAGCTAATCTCTCCCTTTTGAAGTATTGTTGTAAGTTGATTGATTGTTGTCATCCTTTTCATCAATACTCCTCTTTTTCAAGTTTATCAAGAAGCTTTCTCTTTACTGCGCCTTCCAAAGTATCAATATCACCACTTAAATATATTCCATGTGTATCTGCACAAATTTTTAGTCTTTTTCCTTGAAACATTTTAGCAATTGTTCTAACTTTTTTGGCACTTTCACGAAAACTTTGAGCCCATGCCAGCAATGCCTTTTTAGCATCATTGTTATGTTGGCTTAAATATTGAGCTAAATCATCCCCTTGTTTCCAATGCACCCATAAAGAGTATTCATATTGTTTATCACTCAATACATTCTCATCTGCTAAAATATTATTCTGTTTATTTTTGTCTTATTATTGGATAGGATACTTATTAATAAAAAATTATTCTAAATATTTGAATGCTGAAATCCTTTTCTTATCATTAATTCTCTCTCTCAAAAAAACTCATCAATTTTTTTAAAATTTTGGGGATTATGGGGTTCTTTTCTCAATTCGGATAAGATTAAAGCTCGTTCTTTTCTATCACTTACTTCAGGTAAAATAATATATGAATTTTTACCTAGATTCCTAAACATAGTTTTAAATTGTTGAAATAAGTTAATAAATGGCGGAGAGAGGTGACCTAAGTGTTCCTTTCTCTCATCGAAAAATCGATCTTCACCCAATTCTCTTGCATTTGGATAATAACCGATATTAAGACTTCTATTAGTCTTTTTAATATCAGCCCTAATATCAAGTAAGGTAAAATCTTTCCAATCCACTAATAATCTAATATTGTAAGGATTGTAATATTTTTCGAGATTTGGCTCAGCGACTAAGGGTAAATCTTTATTTTTTATAGATTTCACTAATCTCAACACTTTTTCAATATTTTCTTCTCCCTTAGGGAGTTCAATTAATTTTTCTTGCTTAGAATCCCTTTCCCAAGATTTCTTCCATTCACTATCTAAATAATGTACCATCCCTTTTGGTGCATTTTTAAATTCAAACATATATACATGGATACAGGAAGGATGCTGTAAGATTAATTCAAGCATCCTAAATAAGACCTCATCCGATGCTGGATCAGGGATTACTGGCATACGCTGGGCTGAAGTCAGTCTCTATCACCTTCCTTAGATATTCTTCTTTTTCTAACATTTTTCCTTATTCTTGAATATGGGGCATAATGCAATTCAGTTATTAACCTAAACATTTTATTCTTTAATTTTTGTCCTATATTTCTAAAGGAAATTTAATAATAAAAATTATTTTAATTAAATAAGTACTGGGTTCTTCTGATGTTCATCATTTAGGAGGTCTAGTATAATTATTCATTATTAATAACGTGGCAGTTTTCACATAACACCATCTTATTGCCCAAATCAGAATTTTCTTTAAGTATTGTTTTTACTCTCTCTTTGTATTCTTTCATTATATCTTCAAATATGAGGGGTAACAGTCTTGATACTAATTTATAGAAAGCATCTTTATTATAGACATCACCAATTATCCGTAATTTTGGCGAATCATATCCTAACTTCTCAAATAAATTTTTGGTACCCATAAGGCTTTTAAAAGCTCTTAAAGCTTCAATGGTTCTTGTCTTCTCAGATTCTGGATAATCCCATAATCCTCTTTCTTCAGCTTCTTTTTTTATCTCAAAATATTCCACTTGTTTCTGATATTGTTTTTTTGTTTCCCGTTCTAAAAATAGATCAGCATAGGTTAATCTATGTGGTTCTTTAGATAAAAACCTGATTAGAGTCCATTTAATAGCACCTTCCCACTCAAGCTTATATCGCTTATAATAATCAATTTCTTCAGCATGATAAATGAATAAAGGAACATTAGACCTACCACATCGTTCGCATTCATTACCTGTCTCTTGGAATTCTGATTCTTTGCTAAGCAACTGGTGAGGGTATTGCCCTATTTTGTATAAATATGGACTACAGTTGTTACAGGTTATTGAATAAGGATTCAGTGTAAGATTTCCACAAATATAACATTTCTCTTTTGTTGTTCTAATAAATCGATCTTTTTTGGGCATATTATTATGATTTTGTCTTATAATTGTATAGGATACTTATAAATAAAAATTATTTCAAACCTTTGAGTTAATAATTTAGATTTATTATAAATTTCTTCTTCTTTCTTCAAGCATTTTATCCATAGCATTTAAAATTATCTCACAATCACAATATCCACTGCTTTCCCTACATTCATTAAAAAAATCCTGCTGAACATTCTCAGGAATATTCATCTTGGTTAAAATTTTTTTAGAATATGAATAATCATTTTTACATTTACTTGAAAAGCCTCTAAATTCAAATCCTTCAGGTCCTACTAACCTATCAAAAAATTCTTGAATTTGTTCTTTATCCATATCTGAACAAATTTTTATGCCATAAATTTTAACTCCCTGATCCTCCAATAATTTAATGGATTCAGGCAATTGAACAAATTTATTATACCTTAAGTCTAATTTTTTAAGTGAGATGAGATTTTCTATTGATCTCGGAAGATCTTTTAAAGGATTATCATGCAAATCTAACTCTTCTAGCGACTTTAAATTACCGATACTCTCAGGAAGTTCTGTTAAAAAATTTCTGTGTAAATCTAATTTTTTCAATGATTTTAAATTACCAACACTTTGGGGAATCTTTTTTAGAAGATTACCCCCTAATTCCAGACTTTCGAGAAGTTTAAGTTCTCCTATTGAAACAGGGAGATAATCGCTGATTGCACCTTCTACTCTTAATTTTTTAAGTAATTTTAAATTCCCTATAGTTTCAGGAAGCTTTAATATATGATTAAATCTTAAATCAAGTTCTTGAAGGGATTTTAGATTTCCTATTGATTCAGGGATTTCCCATAAACCCGTATCCTCAATTGTTAACTTTTGAAGGGTGTGAATATTTCCAATAGAATCTGGAAGCGAACGAAGACCTTTGATCCTTATACGTAGCTCTCTTAAAGATTTTGATTTCGTTATCGATTCAGGTAATTCTTTAATCCTTTTTCCACTTAAACTTAATTTATAGAGGAACTCTAAATTTGATATAGAATGGGGAAACATCTTAAGGTTATAGATATATATGTATAACTCATGAAGATTTTTCATGTTTTCTAGTGATTTCGGTAAGATGGTGTAGATATGTAAATCAAATGATAACTTTTGAAGAGATTCTAATTTAGAAAATGATTCAGGGATTTCCTCTAATCTATTTCTTACTAAATCCAATTTTTGGAGTGATTTTAACTTATAAAATTCATCAGAGAGAGTTTTTATATTATTACCACTTAAATCCATCGATTCCAATGATGATAATCTTGTTAAAAATAAAGGTACAATTGATAAATTACTATTACTTAAATTTAGTTCTTTTAATAAAGGTAGATCGCCAACAAATTCAGGAATTTTGATATTATTACCACTAATATTTAAAATTTGGAGTGATTTAAGATTATTTAATGATTCTGGGAGGATAGTTAATTTGTTACCTCTTATATTTAATACTTGAAGTGATGTAAGATTACTTAACCACTCTGGGATGGATGTTAAATCATTACCTCCTAAATTGAGAACTTTAAGAGATTTAAGATTACCTAACGACTCAGGTAGAGTTTTGAAATTATTATTACTTAGATTTAGATTTTGTAATGTACTAAGATTGCCTATTGATGGTGGTAAAGTTGTTAATTGGGCATAGACTAAGGATAAATTAATGATTACATCACTTTCAACAATCATTCCAAAAGAAAATTCATCTAGATTTGATACAATTGGTATTGATCTACCCAATATTTTTTCTATATGCTTTATAACTTCTGCTTGTTCTGGGTTTAATTTAACCATGTTATGACTTTTCTTTAAATTCAACTTTTATCCTCTTTGATAAATAGGTTGAGTTAAATTAACTTCCTTAATTGATCCTCGAGTTGTTGAGATGAATATGCACCTTGTTTGATTCCAGGAATTTTACCTTTTACAAATCCAAAATATGCAAAATGGAGATATAACCGAGATATTGTCTTAAACCATTCAGGAGGAAAGTCAGTATACTCACTAATAAACTTCATTAATCTTTTTTTTAATTCCTCAGAAAAGATCTTTTCGGGTATTGGATGTTTTTTTAAGATATTTGGGATTGATTTAAGAAAAAGAGTATCATATCCTATTTCTTCAATGGGAACATATTCACGGGGATCAAGCCAATATATCAGGTTATGATAATGATTATCCCTTTCATAAGAATATATACTTACATTAAAGATTATTGCTAGGTTTAACAAATTAAAATCGGCTTTTTCTGTAACACAGACAGCTTCATCAATATGAGAAATCATCATCCCTCTCCAGATTTCAGGTGGGATTGATTCATCATCAAAATCTAAGAAATCAGTTCCTAATATAATTTTAGTGCCTATATCTATTAACATCTCAATCGACTCAGAAGTAAATTTAGATCTATAGCTATGGAATTCATTAAAAAAAAACTCATTTAAATGCATTGCAATCCACCTTCTCACTCGCTCCCAGAAATCCTCTGGGAATAGACTAGGTAACGTATCAAAAGGGATATCCTTATAATAATAATAGTAATTAGAATTTATCATCTTTCTAATTTTTTTATCCAGTTCTTCATTAAGGTCAATTTCCAAATGAGGATTTTTAAATGGATTATCCTCAGAACTTTCCCTCTGAGGACCTATACTCATGCTAAGATCATTATAAAAATTCATAATAATTTGGTCATAATGATCATCCCAAAATTTAGCATTATTAACGTATAGTTTATCAGATTTGCGTAACTTTATTTCTTTCAATCCTTTTCTAAATTGTTCTATATCATATCTTATTATTGGATTGAACAGTAAATCTAATGTCATGTAACCTATAGAAGAAAGGCTCATTAATGAAAAAATAACACCTTTATGATATATTACGAACTCGAAATTTTCTTTGAATAGATCATGTGAAAATACTATAGATGCTTTCGGTGAATATCTATAAATTGTATCTTTGCGATAGATTCCGGAAAATCTAACTTCAAACCCCTCATCTTTTAAACATTTCATTAGGATAGTCATTGGATTCTTTAATGAACTGTCACCTTCCTCAGTTATAGGCTCCCATGAATCATCCAATTGCTCATATAATTTGACTTTTATCTCAAATATATCATCATTCTTTTTTATTCTACAAGCTCCTCCTCTTAATAATCCTGGTGTGCTTTTTACTGTAAATCCTTCAGCTTCTAAACCATCTTTTAATAACCCAATTAAAATTTCTCTTGTTAATCTTGTATCTGATATCCATAACTTTCTTTCTTTCATAGCATTCTCCTACTCTAAATTTAATTTATTCTTAGATTCTATCCCCCACTTTTTAATTGTCTAGTATTCATTTTTTTAAATTACCAAGGAGTCAACTTGCCACTTATAAACTAACCTTGTTCGTTTTGTATTTTCCAAAATCTCTTATTTTTTTCTTCTACAATAATTCACAAAATTCTGTGTTAATTCATTCCGAGTATTATAACCACCTAATTTTTTCACTAACGCTCTAGAGATATTAGTCCCAGTTAGGTCTAAAGATCTTAAAGATTCTAAGTTTTCAAGACCTTTTATCTCTGTTATTTTAGAATTCGAAAGATCCAGAGTACGTAGATTTCTTAATTCTTCTAAACCCTTTATCTCTGTTATTTGTGTATTAGCCAATTTAATGTGTTCTAAATTTGTTAATTTATCTAAATTTTTAATTTCTCTTATAGGACAATTGTGCACATTTAAATATTTAAGATTTGTAAGATTATCTAGACCTTCCAAAACGCTAATTGGATTATCATTTAACAAAAGTGACTCTAGATTAATTAAATAATCTAATGCACTAATTTTTCTTAGCTGATTTTTAGATAAATCTAACCTTTTCAGAGATTCTAATTTTAATGGTTTTAATTTTGAAATTCTATTAATATTTAAACTCAAATTTTCTAAGCTTTTTGATTCTAATTCTCCGATTTCTGTAATCCGATTGCTATATAACCACAAATCCTCTAATTTTTCTAATCTTTGTAATGGAATATTAACTTTTTGCACAAGATTATAAGACAAATTTACTTTTTCTAAATTTGTACAATTTTCTAAACCGTTTATATCTTCTATCTCATTGTTTTGCAATTCAAGCAACCTTAAATCTTTTAATTCTCTTAATCCCTTCAGATTCCTAATTTTATTACCGTGTAGATTTAAAGTCATTAAGTTTTTCAGTGAAGTTAGACCTTTAATTTCACTTATTTTACTGATATCTCTATAACTTAAACTTAGGTGTACTCCATACATCGGCCAATCTTTACCTTTTAAGTTAACATACTGGATTTTTATTTTTTTTTTATACCAATCTGGGTATCGTTCAAAATATCCAATATATAATAAAAAATCATCTATTTCAATCTTTTTACCTTGAATTGGCCACAATCGCTCATCATCATTAACAAATCCTCCAGGATAATAATGAAATAAACCCTTTCCTAGTGTTAATTCATAAAACTCATATTCATAAGGTTTACACTCCTCTTTTAACTCATAGTCAATTCGTCTCCACAGCTCTTTTGTATAAAAAATTGACCTTGTTCTAGTAATTGGAGAGTTTTCTAATTGTTTTTGGAGCATTTTTTCAGTTAATTCTTCCTTGGTAACAATTAGAAAATTCACTGTAGAAGAATTAGATACAAAACCTAAACGAATTTTCATTTTTTTTATACTCTCTTTTTTTTAATTATTAAATCTTAAATTGCGGGCAATTTCTATTTATTTTCAATAACTTATTTCTGAACTGATTAAAATTAGGACTAAACCATATATCACTTAGAAAATCTTCACTAGATATGATATCAATACCCTCAAACCCATATTCATCTTCTAAAAATGAACAAGGATATACTATTCCCTCAACATTAATGTATAGACTAAAACAACAGCTCTCACAAGGTTCCGACATCAATTCTATCATTTGATAGTTATCTTGATCTCTAAGTATTTCTAGGATTTTGTTCGCTGAGCAACTATCAAACCCAATTCTAGCTCTACATTTTATGGCATAATTAATAAGTTCGGAAAACTCTTCAGTTGAGAGCGTATGATAGTTGTTTCGTTCTCCTTTCTTTTTTAAGGATAAGAATACAATTGCGTTTAATCTACTTAAACGAGGATCTCTATTTGAAAGATTTAACAATTCATAACAAGAATCGAGAGTCTCTTTAGCAACTAATTTATGAATATTAACTTGCTTTAATCCTCTATCTAATAATAGTTTGACTGCATTGAAACAAGTATCATTATCATAGTGACTTATCGCAACAGCTCCACAATATTTTATAAGTTTATCAGCTATTGCGCTATTTAATCTGTCACCATTAATGGTTATATTAGGGATGGTATTCCTTTTTTGACAATGTTCAAAAATCTTCCACAAATCTGGGTTTGCATCAATATCCCCAATCCCAAAAGCTATTTGGGTTAAATTTTGCGGTATCTTTTCAAGAATTTTTTTAAAAGTCTCAAGAGCCATATTTTTACCTATTAAATTATTCGATTTATAGCACCAACTGCATGATCTATGACAAACTGTAGACACTTCAATATCAAGTATTTCAGGACCTATTGGACTATATTGCGGATTATCCTCTTTTGTAGCACCCCATCTTACAAAAAAACCATTTTTCCTGTTAAAAATATAATTATAATCCTTTCCGGTCACACATTTCAAGTGACCATTATTTTTAATGTAATAATTATTTAAATTCATGTTATTCTAATCCAATTTATCCAAATCCAACCTTAAAATGATAAAAAACCGGACAATCATGACCAAAAATCCCACACTCATACTTGTTTTTAGGCTCTCTTATTTTAAATTGATCACCTAATGAACCATAGGGGCACCATCCTAAATTATGGCATGGTTTGTTAATATCTTCTATAGTTATTCTCTCATTATTGAACCAGTGATAATTCTTAATATTATCATTTAATTTTTCTAAATCTTCATCCGTCGGTGGAACTTCTGGCATACTTTCATTAACAAATTCAGAGATATAAAATGCGGGGCAATCATGGCCAAAATCCGTACAAGAGGATTTATCATGAATTAATCTAGGTTTAAAGCATTCAACCAATGGTCCATAAGGACAACCTCTCATAGAATGACACGGTTTTTCGGAATATTCATGAACAATTACTGATTTATTAAAAAAATTACTTAAATCTAAGTCTTTTTCTTTCTCATCATCGCTATTGACCTGAACATCTTTACGTATGATTTTAAAATCATCTGAAATTCGACTCTGAATTTCTTCCGATGCCATTCTGAAATACTGATTTATTGGACACATCACATAATCAGTAAGTTCTCCAAGATATTTTAGAAATAAGATGACATTTTTCGGTTTAAATTTCTCTAGCAATTTTAATACTCCTTCTTTTTGGATAAATCTATAATAGTTAACGAGAACGTAAGGAGCAGGATGCTCAAGAAACATAAGACCATATTTTTCAGCAAATTTTTGATGAATCTTTTCTAAAAGTGTATCATTTTTTGTTAAGCTATTTTTCAATTCTTCTAATTCATCACCATTGAAAAATAGATTCCACCTTAAGTAAAATAAAAAGTAAACAATTTCAATTTCCTCTTTTGAATACCTACGTTTTGAATCTTCTTCTTCCAATTCATAATGCAAATAGTAATCCAAGAACTTTAGGATCTTTTTCTTTATTGAAGGTGTCAAATACTTGCCTACTATATGTAAAAAAGGGGTTATCTCGTTTAGAAATCTTCTGTTAAATGACCCTACAGGAGTACTTAATTCTAAACTCCGAAGGTTTTTAAAGAACTTCTTAATATACTGTATATCTGCTTTTTCTAACAATGTTATTGTGAAAGAAATGCCAAAACATTCTAATATCTTTAAATCAAAAAGGATATATGGATCTATTTCAAGATATAATTCAAAATTATTAAGCTGTAAAACATCTGGACTATTATTAAATAAATAAGGCCAGAATTTCTCATAATACCGAATGCTTTTACCCATTTGGGATCCTATTTCTTCAAACCAATAAATAAATCTAGTCAGAGAATACAGAAAAGATTTGAAAATATCTCCATATTTGAATACCTGAATTAGATCCTTGTAATCTAACTTTTCGAAAATTCCATTTTTAAGTAAAGGAGAAAAATCTAATTCTACAAAATCCTTTAATAAATCAAGAATAAGTGTTGGTTTTATACTTTTTTCGACAATTTTGAAAAATTTTTCATCAAAATCATAAATCAATTCAGTGTATGTATATAACTCATCATCATGTTTATCTAATGCAGTTAATACTAGTTT
>JAEOTH010000039.1 GCA_016839915.1 Promethearchaeota archaeon | reverse complement strand
GGGAATGTTTCTTTAACAATCTTTCCTTTAGAGTCTTGAGTCTCCATATACCATCCTCCTCAGAATCCATTGTTTTAGAAACTTGATTTTGAGCCATTTTTCTTTAAATTTAATATTATATATAGTAATTAATATTCTTTTTTCTTGTTTTGTAATAATATTTTATTATTTAAAAATTTAGGTGTACCTAAATATTTAAGAATTACTATATAAAAATGCTTTACAAATTATCCAAACATTAAATTATTCAATATAAAATATTATAAGCAAAATTCTTATATTTGTAATATTAAATTGGATAAATTTCTTAACAATAAGAACAATTACTTCAATAAATTTCTCTATAAATTTTTTGAGATTTAAATTTTCATCTATGAATAATTTTAATAGCTAACTTTCTATTAGGATCTATTGATGAATTCTATTAAATATGAATCTAGATTTGTTGCAGGCAAAATTCTCGCAGATTTCATTAAGAATAAAGATGAAGTTTTCTATAATCACATTTTAGATAATCCAAGAGATGTCTTCTGTTTTGCGATTCCTAATGGAGGAATTCCCGTTGTAGAAGGATTCTGTTCAACAATGGGCACCAATTATGATATTTTAATTGTTAGAAAAATAAAAATTCCTTATAATACAGAAGCTGGTTTTGGAGCAGTTGCCACTGATGGAACAGTCCTATTCAATCAGGATCTATTAAATCAATTGAATCTTTCTGAAAATCAAATAAAAGAATCAATTGATATAACAACAGAGGAAATAAAGCAAAGAATAAAATATTACAACAAAGCATTGAATCAAGAAAACCAATATATAAAAAGCATTCAAAACAAAACAATTTTCATACTTGACGACGGGTTAGCCTCGGGTTTTACAATGCTAGCTGGAATTAATATGATAAAAAAATATGAACCAAAAAAAATATGTATTGCTGTGCCAACCGCCCCATTAAGAACCATTAAAAGAATAGAGAGCAATGTCAATAAAATTTTTTGTCCTAATATAAGAAATACTTTATGGTTTGCTGTTGCTGACGCTTATGCACGTTGGTATGATGTTCCTGAAAGTGAAGTATTAGAAATCATAAACAATTCAAAATATTATAGAAAGAAGGAAGAGTAACCTAACATCTTTTGAATTCAATGAAATTAAAGAAAAGTAAAAAAAAAATTAAAATTTAAGCGCTAATCAAACGAAATAGGATTGAGGCATGCGGAATAAAAAACTCGTCTTTCCTCTTCACAACAACAGTGTGAAAATATTCAGCAAGACCGAGAAATCCTCTTATCACTGACTCATCTTCTTCAAACCTGAAAATAACTGCTGCGATAGCAGCCCCCGTATTGAAGCTGACTTTATCATAGACTCTTTCGTCAATTAGGGGGATTTTAAGCTCATTTACAATTTCATATACCCTTTTTCCACAAACCTAACGATATGTTAAGCCTATTATGAAGAGTTCACGTTTAGGCATATTTTTTTCCACCAATGCAGTTTAAATATATTGTTCCTGTCTTTATTATATAATTTATAATGTAATTAATTTTTAAACTTACTAATGAAATATGTTATATAATATTATTAGTTTAGGTTTTTTAATACTTAATGTTTTTTCTAGATGTACGTAATATTGGGATTTATAGACTAGAAAAAGAATGGAATAAAATTATAAATAGTAATTTTATATAATTATTAATATAATTAAAATTAAGATTACAAATAGTAATTTTAAATTTAATCAATTTTCTAATAATATTAGAGGAATTGAGTAAACCGTGGTTTCAAAAGAACAGAAAAAAATTGAACGAGTAATTAATTTTATGAAAAAAGGTCTAACTTCTTTATCTGATGATCTAGGGGAGACTGTTAAAGGAATAAATGACTTTATTAAATCATTGGCTAAAGCTCAGAAAGATTTGAAGGAAGTTTCTGTTGTTGAAGAAGTTCAGACTGTTAGTACTTCCTCTAAAAAAATTGTTGCACCTACAAGTGAGGGCGCTAAAACTGCTGCAGCAAGTACATTATTCTCTCTATTAAGTAGTGGAACTCCAGCTACCACCCCAGCAGCAGCACCTACCAGTGCTGTTCCAACAGCTCCTGCTCCCCCAGGAGGTGGGCCTCCTAAAGCTCCTACTGGCGGCGGACCTCCAAAAGCTCCTAGTGCTGGACCCCCTACACGTCCAGGTTTGCCTCCAGCTCCAAAATTACCACCAACTAGTGGAGGACCTCCAAAAGCACCTGGTGCTCCTCCTAGTGCTGGACCTCCAAAAGCACCCACAGGTGGCGGACCTCCAGTAGCGCCAGCATTCGCAAAAAGACCTGGACCCCCTGCAACGCCAGTTGTCGCGCCAGGAGCAGCTCCAAAAGCAGGCGGAGGATTAAGTTCTCTTCGAGATGAAATGTTGGATGAACTAAATCGTCTAAAGAAAATTATGAGAGGAGAATAAGAAACTTAAGATATTTACTCTTTTTTTTGATTAAAGGATTATATTAAATTTCAATTGGTATAGAAGGACGGAGATTTTTTTAACTATTAAAATAATATATTAGATATAGTTATTTAGGCTAATTATCTTAAAATCAAATTTGAAAATATGTACATATGGGCAATCTAACCGTAATACTAGATATTGGTCAATTTGCTACAAAAATTGGCTTCTCAGGAGAAGACAATCCTTCTCAGGTGTTCCTTACAATAGTAGGGAAACCGAAATATCAAGATGTTGGTGTGAATTATGGAGGTAAACAATCTCATGAGGAAGAAGTATATGTAGGAAACGAAATCCAATCGATTGGATTATACAAAATTTTTCATCCAATTGAAAAAGGGATTGTGGTTGATTGGAATCATTTAGCGAATATAATAGACTACATATTCTATAACTTAAGAGTTGACCCAACACTTGTTAATGTACTATATGCTGTCCATCCATTATTTCCATATAAAGATTTAGAAAAAATTTTTGAGCTCTTTTTAGAAAAATATAGGTGTATGAGTTTTTATCCCGTTCTCGATAGTATGTTAACTCTATATTCGGGAGGTTTTCAAACAGGATTAATTGTAGAAATTGGGGATAGTAACACTAGAATAGTTCCTATTTATGAAGGATACAAATTACAACATGCTGTAAGGATTTTGGATATTGGGGGAAGAGTATTTACTCATCATATGGAGCAAACTTTAGAAGCAATTGGATGGTCTGTTGATTCTTCAATACGCAGAGAATTAGTGAGGGTATTAAAAGAAAAAGCATGTTTTGTTTCATTAGATTATAATGAAGATCTCAAACGTAGTGAGCAATATGAGAAAGAATATTCTCTCCCTGATGGGTCTACTATCTCACTTAATAAAGAACGGTTTATGGTACCAGAATTATTGTTTAAACCATCTTCAGAGTTGGAAGAGGATGCGTTACATGTAGCAATCATGGATGTAATAGAAGAATGTGACTTGGATATTCGCCCAGATTTATTGAATAATATTTTTCTTTCAGGAGGATCCTCCATGTTCCCAAATTTGAAATCTCGTATTTATCAAGAATTAGAACTAGAACTAGCTAGGAGAAAGAAGAAAAATCTTGGAATCAGAATAATTGCTCCAATGGAACGAACCTTTTCTGTATGGATTGGTGGCTCAATTTTAGCATTAATACCAGAATTTTCTAAAAATTGGATTACGCGTGCTAAATATTTTAATGAAGGTATACCCCCCAATTTACTTTAAGTGTTTTCATTAAATTTCTCAGGCAATATCCTCATAATACAGAGATCATACATTTTATTAAATAAAAAATCTCAATATTATTTCATATTATAATCACTACTTTTTAAAGGTAAAATTATGGAAGATTTTGAGGAAAATCCTTATTATAAACCAAATTATTCCAATTTATTTAATAAAATCAAAGATTTGGATTCACCTATAAAAAATGAAATATTGATGGCTCTGCTAGATGGGCAATGGCATTCTGAATTAGAGTTAATAAGAGTCACTAAAAAACAACATGGATATATTGGATCAGTCACATTGGGCACTATGGTACATTCATTAAATAAATTTATTAAAAATAATTATTTGCAGAAAAAAATTGTAAATGGTAAGATGTTTTATAAGATATCGGATAATTATGTTGGTTTAACTCGAGCGGCATATCGTTTTGATACAAAAAATTTCTTTTGAACACTACTTTTTTATACATTGCCCTTTTGAGATTTTAAATTCTTCACATTTAGAACAAAATTTGGAACGATCTTCATTCCAACACTTAGGACACATATAATAAGTAAAAGTTTTATTATTCTTCTTAAGGGAAACTTTAAATATATTAAAATTGCAAATTGAACAAATTGAATTTAATAATTCTAATTTCCCATTCTTTGGTAATGATAAATATTGTTTGCAATTATCATCAGAACAAACTAAAAATCTCTTATTTTGAATATTAATGAATTTCATTGGAATTTTATTGCAGAATGGACAATTTGAAGATGTAAGTGGGATAGAATAATCAATTTTGTAATTATCAATGTTTGATACTAATTTGTGTTTATTTATTAGGAATTTATCAAATAGATCTAAAAACTCCTTTCTTACTTCATTCACTACATCTTTCAAATTTCTTTTTTTATTCTTAATCTCTTCAAGTTTTTCTTCCACTTTTTTAGTAAAATCTGGTTTTAAAAATGGTAACCATATTTCAATTAAATTTTCAATAATAAATTTGCCTAAATTCGTGATATGATAATGATATTGTATTCTTTCAGTTAATTCACGAGTTTGTAATAATCTTATTATAATTGGTCTTGTTGATTTTGTGCCTAGGTGATTTTTTTCCATAAGTTTTAGCAGTGTTGTATCAGTATATCTAGGAGGGGGCTTTGTTTCTTTTTGGAAAAATAATACCTCTTTTACTGGGATTTTATCACCCATAATTTGGATCTCTTCATCATATTTTGGTTTAAGAAATGGGGCAATTTCTAGAAATCCTGGTGAGATTAATGAAACAATTTGAGCATTAAATGGCTCCTCTTTAATTAAGATTTTTAATAATTGTTTTGATTCTATAGCATCTTCTCCAAAAAGCGCAAGATAATGACGAGCTAGAAGATTATAAACTCTTTTTTGTATGTTGTTTTCGAATTTCGAACTATTAAGTTCTAAACTTTCAAGAGGAGTGATAGGAGGGTGATCACCCTTATCCTTCTTCCCTTTTGTGGGACTTATTCTCTTATTATTGATTAAATCTGAAGTAAAGTTTTTGAACTGAGGATGTAAGATAAATTTTTGGAGGATTTCTTCATGATCAAAATCAGATTTGTAGACATCACTTTCAGTTCTAGGATAAGATATTATTTTATTTAAATATAAAGCATTCATAGTTCGCATTGCCATATTTGCAGAAATTCTCAAATATTTTGTTAATAATACTAAAGCTTTTGAGGTATTCAATGGGGTTGGTGGTGTTCTTTTAATTGATTTCTTAGAATTATCAATTATCTTTCCCATTTTCTCATTTCTAATTTTTTGAAAAATAATTTTTGCGTTAGCTTCTTGATTCTTTTTGAAAGGATTAAGTTGATGATGAGCTCTAAAAACACCATTAGCGTGAAATAAATCGGCATCAATCAAGAAATAAGGTTCAGGAATGAAATCTGATATTTCCTTTTCTCTGAGATAAACTAGATATAGAAGACTTGTCTGAACACGACCAATTGATGTAAATCTAACTCTGAATTTGTTTAACAGCGGACGTAGAGTATTAGTTATTTCTCGAGTAGCAGAAAAACCAATAAATGCATCAATAATCGCCCTTGCTTCACCTGTTTCTCCCCAACTAAATTTGGGCGTTATTAAGTTATTAAATTTATTTATAATTTCTGTTTTTTGAAGAGAACTTAGCCACATTTGCGAAACTCTTATATTGGGATTTACACGTGTTACAAACGGAAGCGCATCAATTAGACCTATATTACATCCTTCAATATCTGCATCAGTTCCAATTATACAATGATCGCATTGTTTTCCATATTCTTTAAGTGCCTTTATATGTGATCCTAAACCACTGATTTGTTTTTTTTTAATCGAATTAGGATTTATTATTATTTCACGTGGAGGTGGATCTGTCCAACTTTTATATGCATCTGAATTTCTATATTCAAGGAGATGTCCTCTTAGAGGGACTACATAAATATCTTTATGAGTTATCAAATAAATTTTTAAGAATTTTGATATTTTTAACGTTTGTACTTTACCCAATGCATTTGCAATAGCTTCTGCTGCTTTATTTTTTTCTGTAATTATTAAGGTAGTCATCTGAGTTTTCTAACATAAAGAAGAATATTTTAATTTAAGTTCTGAGAAAACAATAATATTTTATAACAGATAAATAAATTTCTGGTATTATTAAAGAAAAATTATGTAAAATAGATTTTTAATATAATTCAATTAAGCTAAACTGGTAACGTAAAAGAAAATGATGATCCCTTATTTTCTCCTTCTGAACTTGCCCAAATATTACCTCCATGAGCAACAATAATCCCTTTAGTAATATACAAACCTAAACCTGTTCCAGAATCCTTAATATTAATGTGTTCATTCATAATTGGTGGTTTAATCCTTTCAAATTTTTTGAATAGTCTTTTAAATTCATCTCCAACTAATCCAATCCCATTATCTTTTACTTCAAAAATATATTGATTATCTTCTTTTTTGGCAGATATCTCAATCCAACCATAATCCGGAGTGAATTTGATTGCATTAGAAATTAAATTAGTAAAAACAGTAAAGATACGTGTAGAATCTATGTGTAAAAATATATCACGATTGATATTCAATATTATTTCAAGATTCTTTTCATTAATCAGATAACTTAATTCATCAAGACAATCATTTATGATTTGACTAATATTAACAAATTCCTTCTGCAATTTTAACTCATTTTCATCAATCTTTAAAACTTCTAAAAGCTGATCCATCAGAACTTCTAATCTATTTACATTTCTCTGCACAGTCATAAGGTCAGTCGCGATTTCTGGATTAATGTGATTTCTATGTTTCATCAAAATATAATCTGTGTATCCTGAAATTGAAATAAGAGGTGTTTTCAATTCATGTGCGGCCATTGTAATAAAATCATTTTTTACTCTATCTAGTTTTTTCAATTCAATATTTTGATGTCGTAATTTCTTTTCAGATATCATTAATTCTTGTTCTAATCTGAATTTCTCAGTGATATCAGAAAACGTTCCTTCAATGGCAATGGGATTATTATTATCATCTTTAATTAAATGAGCATTAAGTTGAACTATAATTTGATCGCCATTTTTCTTTTTAACTGGTACACTGTAGTTGCGAATAAATCCTATGGTTTGTAGTTCTCTTCTATATTTTTCTTTATCCTCGGAGTTCTGCCAAGAAAAAGGGGGTGCCCTGCCAATTAAATTTTCATTAGCCTCATAGCCTGCAATTTTACTGAATGCTGGATTGTGATATAATAGAACACCTTCCCATTCTACTTTATAATATCCTTCATCTAAATTAGTTATCATATTTCGAAAATTTTCTTCAGATTCTATCAATTGGTTTTCCATTTTTTTACTTTCAGTAATATCTCTAATAATTGTAACTACTTGGCTAACTTTCCCTTCGCTAAAAATTGGTATTTTTCGAGTTTCAGTAAAAATTTCCTTATCCTCTAATAACAAGCTCCCTTCAGTAAGAAGGATCTCACCACTGATAAAAACTTCTTCATACTCATTACGAACATTTTCAGGTAAAAACGGAAATGCTTCAAAAACTGTCCGACCAACGATTTCATTCTCAATACTTAGTTCATTAAGCCAATTTTCAAATGCGGAATTTAATAAAATGATTTTTAAATCTCTATCAGTGACGTGCAACGGATCATTTAAAGAATTGATTGTAGTGCGGTATTGTTGTTCAGATTCTATTAAATCTTTAGTTCTATCTAATACTTTTTGCTCCAGTTCTTTATTTAACGTTTTTAGTTCCTCTTGAGATTTCTTTAGTTCTTGTTCAGCTTTTTTTTTTTCTGTAATGTCATGGATAATTACTTGAAAAACAGTCTCTCCTCCAATTTCGACAAGAGTATCATCGATACTTATCCACATTAAACGATCATCTTTTGATCGGGAAATTTGAATCTCAAGTGGTTCCGGTACAGCCCCCTTAAGTATAGATTGGTATCTCTCTTTAAAACGAGGTAGAAGTTTTTCTGGTTTTATGTTTATCTCTAAGAAATTTTGATTAATTAAGCTTTCAATGCTTCTATTAAATAATTTCTCCGTGGCAGGATTACAATCAAAAATTTTTCCCTTTCTATTAATCAACATAATTGAATATGGAGAATTTTCAAAAAGATGGCGATATTTTGTCTCTGAATCTTTTATTTTTTGCTCAGCATTTTTCTTCTCAGTAATGTCTCGTATTATAGCTTGTGTAAGATTTTTTTCTCCAATTTTTACAAGCGAACTCTGGATTGATAACGATCTCTTTGTTCCATCAACTCTAGTAATTTGAAATTCTAGAGGCCCTAATCTCTCACCTTTTAGAAATCTTTTAAAGCGATCCTTTAACATCTTAATAAGATATTCAGATCTCTGTAGAACCGATAACACTTCATAAAATTTTTTTCCGATTAGATCCTTAATTTCTAAAATTGAAAGTAAATTTGTCATAGTTGAATTACAATCAACTATAGTTCCCTCTTCATCCATGAGCCAAATTGCATATGGTGAACTCTCGAATAAATGATGATACCTTTTCTCAGATTCCGTTAGTTTCTGTTCAGTTTGTTTTCGTAAAGTTATATCTCGTGCTAAATTTAAAATTTTGATAACTCTTCCATCTTCTTTTAAGGGGACGGCATTAACTTCATATTGAAATATTTCTCCCAACTTAGTTTTAGCTTTAATTTCAACCCCTTTAATTTCATTTCCTGCAATTATTGATTCTCCAACGCTTCGCAACTCATCAAGTTTATTACCAGCATAAAATTCTGAAAAATTTTTGCTTCTTGCTTCCTCTAATGTCATTTCTATCCGTTCTAATAAAGCAGGATTAATATCTAAAATATCTCCTTTAACATCAGTTATATATATATAATCTGGACTTGAATTGAAAATAGTGCGATATTTTTCTTCAGATTCTTTCAATTTTTGTTCTGCTATTTTGCGAACTGTAATATCATCATAAGTAACTAATATCCCAACTACCTTACCTTTCGAATCATGTAAAGGAATCCTACTAATCTCAAACCAAGTTTGTTTCCCATCAATTGTAGTTAATGCTTCTATTGCATTATATTCAGCATGATCCTCTTTCATAGTCTTAATTTCCCTAGCTTGAATATGTTTCACGTTAGACTTAATCCAAATTAGATCTTCATCGGTTCTTCCAATAATGCTTGTTGGTTCTACTATCTGATTTAAAAGTGCGAAATTCTTATTACAACCCATATAAACCAAATTTGTGTCTTTCCAATAGATCAGTTGAGGTATATTGTCCAATACTAATTCTAGCATTTCCCGGGTCTTCTCTACAACACTTTTTCCTTCTCTAGTTTGAAGAAGCTTCCAAAATTGTATCTCTGGTACATAATCTGCTAATTCACCAAAACGAGCTTGACTATCTTTAATTTCAAATTCGAGCTTTTTAAATTTAGTAATATCTCTACAGATTAGAAAAAATTTTTTTCTATTATCTTCACTTTCTATAAATATTCTTCCCTTAATTTCAAACCATCTAAATTGATCACCCTCAAATTTGATTTGAGCTTCTTCTGTTCCATAGCCTAACTTTAATATGCTTTTTAATAATCTGCTCACTCGCTTTAAATCTTCTGGATGTATAAAATCAGTGATTTTTTGTTTTATTGGAAAGTACCGAAGATTAGAATATTCACATTGGTACTTTTCATTAAGTATAAATATTGGATCATCAATATTTTCTGTTAGAATTTGACCCATTTTCTCGTGACTTTCATATATGATTACCATTTTTGACCATTACCTTATTTAATATTTTTGGATTGAAATTGTCAAATAATATTAGAGAGAATTAACCTCTTTTTATATAAAAATTGTACTAATTAAAATATAATTTTTATCTATTTAGAATTTGCCCGAGTTGATATCTCTAATAAAGTAATGATGATTTTTCTCTATCTAATAGAATTTACCCGCTCACCCTCTTACCATTTTTCGCATTCTTTCATGCTTCAAAATTATTACCTCTAATTGTTCTGCTGACTTATTTGTCAAATCATTAATTTCTGGAGTAAAATTATATTTTATAAAGAATTTTATGCATTCTTGAGAAAGTAGACTATTTTCAATTTTTTTCTAATATCTGCTAGTTCTTCTTTTAACTTTTTACTAAGTTCAGCAGCAAAATCAGTAATACTAATTGGTCTCCCTAAATCCCAACAACAACAAGAATGTTTACTTTTCAAAAAGATCTTCTTTAATGAAGTTATTCTTATTAATTGATAAAGGAATTTTGAAATCTTAAATAATTACTTATTAAGACTTTATTATTGACAAGAAGGGAGTAAACTAAAATATAAAATATATTTATCATTTAGTTTTGAAAATTTCTTGGATTGATTTATTCCTTTCTCTTTCTAATATTTCTTGCCAAGTTGGTTCGATTACATTAAAAGCTTTGAAAGTAAGATCTTTAATATCCTCATCAGAAGATTCTAATAATGGGCCTAGATACGATAAGGCTCTTTTATCCTTGATTTTTATAAGGCTCTCTATTATATATATTATTCTAAATTTATCAATCTCAATTTTTTCTTGTTCTTCTTTAAGTTTCTCTATAACTCTTAGAGTTGCTCTTCCATCTCCTATTCTACCCAAAGCTTCAATGATTTTATTAACAACTATATAATCTTTTTCTGATCTAAGAGCTCTACACATTAAATTAGTAGCTCTAGCATCTTTAACTAACCCAAGTTTTCTAGCAGCTTCAGCTCTTTTTTGCCAATCGTTATCGTGAAAGAGTTGTTTTATAAGAGCATTGAACTCAGCATTTTTTTCATGCCAATTCATCATTCAAGTATATACTCATTTGGAGAATATTAGAAGTTGATTATTATGGATTATAAAACTTTAATGATTTAAAAGTGAATTCATATGGTCAATTCGTTTCTGTAACAACTTACGTGTACCTACGTCTTTTCTATGAAAAAGTTTTCCCTCGATACACTTTACGCCTATTTCAGCAATTATTTCTGCTTCTTCTAAAGAATTAGCAATTCCCAATATTCCCATTGCTCGTGATGTTGTGGTGAATATCAGTCCACCTTCTCTATAAACTGAAGCATAATAATATTTTGCTCCAGTATTTTTAATTTTTTCAGTGTTAATAATTACTTGCTCATCCTTTTTGGGATTAACAGGGTAACCCTCTGGAGCTAAATATTTACAAACAGTGGCTTTCCTTTCAAATTCAAAATTCTGAGATAAATTTCTATTTATAATTGACAAACAAATATCTACAAGATTTCCCTTAAGAAGTGGTAAAACGTTCATGGCCTCTGGGTCACCAAATCGAGAGTTAAATTCAATTAATTTTAAACCTTTTGCTGTTTTCATGAATTGTCCATATAGAAAGCCTTTATATTCTACGCCCGTTTCTGCTTTTACCGCTGCTACTGTCTTTTTCATATCTTCCAGTGCTAAATTAACATCAATTTGTGTAATAAAAGGCATTAGATGATCTTCCATAGAATAAGAACCCATACCTCCTGTATTTGGCCCTTTATCATCATCATAAGCCCTCTTATGATCCTGTACTAGAGGTGAACCTAGAACATTTTTTCCATCAACAAATGTTTGTAGTGTGAATTCCTCACCTATGCATTTTTCTTCTAAAAGAAACCTATTTTTTTTATCCACTAACTCTTGACAATATTCTAGAATATCTTTTTTTGAAAAAAGATGGTCTCCATAAACTTTAACCCCTTTGCCTCCAGTGAGACCTTCTGGTTTTACAACTATATTATCTTCACCAATATCCTTAATATAATTCACAATTCCATCCATGGAGTCAAAAGTTTTACTTTCAATATTTGACTTTATCTTATATTTTTCTAATAAATTTCTGGCAAAAATCTTTGAACCTTCTAACTGAGCCGCTTCAATAGTAGGGCCAACACAGGGGATTCCTCCTTTTTCCAATGCGTCAACTATTCCGACTACTAATGGAGCTTCTGGGCCTATTACAGCGAAATCTATTTTATTTTGCCTACTAAAATCAAGAATTGCTGCAAAATCAGTTTCTGAGTGAATTTTGATTTTTTTACTTAAATCCTCTAATCCAGCATTCTTAAAGCTCATAAAAGCAAATAAATTGGCTCCTCCCCTAACAAGAGTTTCACCAATAACATGCTCTCTAGCACCATGACCAATTATCAAACAATTAACCATTATTCATCAACAATAAAAAATTTCCTCTAATTGAATTATTTTAGATTATCAAATCATTTTAACATAATTATTAACATGTAATTATTAAAATTACTGCTACCTTTCCTATATAAGTAGTGTTTTTGTTTTAAGATTTGATTGTATAATGTATTTATTAATAGAGAAAATTATAAATTTATTTTACAATTTTCTTTAACACATGAATTAATATGTCGTTAAATCTCATAAGTTAACATTTATCTTGAGAAATCATGTCTGAACAAAATTACAGAAAAGCAGCAAGAGTTATTGTTAAAGCAGGAGTTTTCCCCTTCCCTATCACAGATACCATGATTGAAATTTTAAAGATGTTAATTAGTGGAGAAGAACTAGAGTTAGTTATGGCTTTTAAACGTAAGCTATCGCAAACTATGGATCAACTTAAACAAAGCAGCAAAATGTCAGAAAGCCAAATCCATAGATTAACTAATTCACTTTCTAAAATAGGTCTAATTTTTAATCAACCAAGCTCAACCGGGATCATAGTATACAGATTGATGCCTCTCGTAATGGTTGGAGTGTTTGAATATACATTTATGAAAAAATTAGGATTTAATGAAACAGAAAAGAAACTTGCTTCACTTTTTACCCGCTTATTTGAAGAATTGCGTGACTTTATTCAAGATAATTATGATACAATTGCTCCATACTTTGAAAGTGTCCCACCTTATGATCGAACAGTCCCTATATTAGAAAAAAATGTTTCTGACAAGGAAATTCAAATATCTATCAATAAAGAAATAGATGTTCCCGAAGAGCAAATAATCCCTACTCAAGAAGTAGAAGAAATAATTAAAAAATTCGAGGACATTGCGGTAGGCCATTGTTTTTGTAGGCACCATAAAGATTTGTTAGGAAAACCATGTAAAATTACTAAATTAAGAGAAAATTGTTTTACGTTTGGGAAATCCGCTCGCTATTGCGTAGAACAGGGCTTTGCAAGAACCATTTCAAAAGAAGAAGCTTTAAGAATTTTAAAAGAGTCTGAAAAAGATGGGTTAGTCCATAAAGCTTTTCACCCGGGTTCAAAAATTGCAAGAGATGAGACATCAATATGCAATTGTTGTAAATGTTGTTGTGGGACTCTTGAATGGTGGAGAATGGGAGTTACAGCTATGATAAATTCAACTAATTACTTATGTCAAATTGATAAAGATAAATGTATTGGATGTGGTACATGTGTAGAAAAATGTCCTGTTGAGGCGATTCAAGGTGATGATAATAATAAAGCTGAATGTAACAAAGAATGGTGTATAGGTTGCGGTGTTTGTGCTCATTTTTGTCCTGAAAATGCTATATCATTATTAGAGGGAATGCGAAAAGTGTTCGTACCTGTTCCTAGATTACGAAAATAAAGTAAATATACACTTTTTTACATATTTTTTATATTCCTAACTTAAAATATTTTGGTTAGAAAAATACTTATTAAATCACTGATTTCTTAGCTTTATAATAACAATCTGTTTATTTTTAAACAATGAATGATAATATTTGCATTGAATTTAAGAGTGTTTCTAAAAGTTATAAAGACATACTTGCTTTAGATGATATTTCTTTCAATATTCGAAAAGGAGAAATTCTTGGCTACATAGGTCCGAACGGAGCTGGAAAGACGACTACTATTAAAATTTTAGTGGGGCTAATAAAAGATTATGAAGGAAGAGTTAATATTTATGGAAAAAATATCGCTAAGGATAATCAAGAAATACATAAGTTGATTGGCTATCACCCACAAGAAGCCAATTTCCAAGAATGGCGTACAGTTTACCATGCTCTCAAAACATTTGGGCGTTTATCAGGGCTTAAGTCTCCCCAACTTGATAATCGGATAAGTAATATCTTAGAATTAATTAACTTATCAGATTTTCGAGATAAGAAAATTGTACATTTATCTGGAGGTATGTTTCAAAAATTAAGATTAGGTCAAGCTCTTCTCCATGAACCTGAAATTCTAATTATGGATGAACCATTATCTGGTTTAGACCCAAATAGTAGATTTCAATTTAAGAAAATTATTAGAAAATTAACTAAAAGTGGTATAACGAGTTTATTTTCATCACATATCCTAAGTGATGTACAAGATATTGCCGATAAAATTGGTATTATAAATCAAGGAAGGATTATGAAAATTGGTACTCCTGAAGTACTACAGAGCAGTTTCCACATAGGCAATATTATTGAAATCGTAGTTGCTGAAAATACTGCTATATGTGAAGGTTTAGATGATTTACCATATGTTGAATATGTCGAGAAAATAAAATCTGATAAAGAATTAGTCCATTTGAAATCAGATGTAGATATAGATTTAGCAATTTATAAAATCATGACTTTATTAAAAGAACAAAAATGCAGAATCAGAAATTTTAATCTTTTAAAACCAAGTTTAGAAGAAGTATATTTAAAATATATTAGAGGTGGAACAAATTGAGTTTAATATTATTATTCATTGATGAGTTAAAGGGATACGCAAAATCAAAAGTTATGATTGTATTATGGTTTGGATTACCATTATTATCTTTTATTATTCAATTTATCAATCCTAGTGAATTAGAGGGAATGCCAATTTCGTTTTTAGTTTCTCTTGTCGTTTCCAGTATAGGTGGAACACTTTCCGCAATAATGCTAAGCACATCAATCGTTAGTGAAAAAAATCGCCATGTTTATGAATTATTTCTTATTAGACCTGTAAAACGTAGTAGCTTAATTTTAGCAAAATATATAGCAGTCTACTTATGCCTAGTTATCGCTGCTTTAATTTCTCTTATTGTTGGGCTTTTAATTGATGCATTTACAGGTGATTTGATAGAAAACTATTTGAATTCAACATTTGAATCCTTAGTTATTGGTATGTCTACGATGTCAATTACATGTTCTATTGGAATCTTTTTTGGTGTTTTGGTTTCGTCTGTACCTGTAGCAGCAATTTTATCGGTTTATTTAGGGAGTCAATTATCATCCCTTATAATTTTACCAACATTCTTTTTAGAAATTTTAGACCCTGTTATACTTGCTTTAACTTTAGGAATAAGTATTACTATTACTATGATAAGCATTGATGTAGTATTATTCAACAAAAAACAATTTTGAATTACATAAACTATATTTCGATCTATTTGAACCTTATAAGAAATGTTATGTTTCCTTTTTACTATTACTAGAAAATTTTCGAATAGCATATATTATTCTTTGAAGGGCTGTTATATTAGTCCCTATCGCTAAAATTATCATTGTCCACCAAATTGCTGTAGGAAACCATATTTGAAATATCGCTCCAATAAATAAAATTGGAATACGATCTGTACGTTCTATAATACCTACTCCATAAAGGTTGTCTACTCCTAAAGTCTCGATCTTAGCCCTAGTATATGATGTTAAAAACGCTCCAATTAGTCCAATAAGCCCTATCTCAAGTGTTGTATACCCTCCAAGAATTACTCCTAAAAATAAGAAAAAATCTCCAATTCTATCTAAAGTGGAGTCTAAAAACCCTCCTAATACAGTAGGGCCCTGGAGACGTGCTACTACTCCATCTAATTGATCAAAAAATTCAGTGACAAATAGAAAAATAATAATAATTATTAAGAAATGAAAAATAAATCCAAAAAACGTAATAATGGCCGTTATTAAACCAAATAATGTTATATAATTAGCAGGGATTTTCACTAACTTTTTCCCTAAAGGAAGCAGTAATTTTTCAGAAAATTTTTTTATTTGTAATAACATTTTTTTGTATTTTGACTAAAAATTATTAAAAAATAAAAAAGTTAGGATTATTTAAAATCCATAAATCGGATAAAATTTATTCTCAGCATATTTAATGAAATAATCAGGATTCAAATCCTCCCCAGTAATTTTCTTAATTAATTCAGAAGCTCTGTAAATTTTACCATATTGATATACGTTTTCTTTCAAACAGCTTAAAAGATTAGAAAATTCACCTTTCTCATAATCTTGTGGCAATTTTGGATTATCTTTTAATACTTTATGATATATTTGTGCCCCATAGAGATTTCCAAGCGCATATGTGGGAAAATATCCATAACCTCCAATCCAGTGAGGATCTTGAAGCACACCTTCCTTATCATTAGGAGGTACGATTCCAAATAATTCCTCAAATTTAGTATTCCAAATTTCTGGTAACTCATCGATTTGAAGGTTTTCCTCAATCATCATTTTCTCCAATTCGAATCTCAAAATAATATGCAATCCATAAGTAATTTCGTCTGCCTCGACTCTTATAAATGATGGTTGGACTACATTTAAAGATCGATAAAATTCCTCCATAGAATAATCTTTTAAATTTTCTGGAAAAGTTTTCTTAAAAATTGGATACCAATAGACCCAGAATTCTCTACTACGGCCTACAATATTCTCCCAAAGCCGAGATTGGGATTCATGGATTCCCATAGAGCAGCCATCAGCTAAGAATGTGCCATGTATCTCTTCGTCGAAACCCATTTCATAAAGTGCATGTCCACATTCATGGATTGTCCCGAAAATACATGCAGGTAAAAAATCTTCCCAAATTCTAGTTGTGATGCGAGTATCTACAGATGATAATGAAGAAGTAAAAGGATGTGTAGATTTATCTTGTCGCCCAATATTTAAATCAAAATTTAATTTTTTTATTATTTCATTACTTAATTGCCACTGCTTTTCAGGATCATAGTATTTCTTTAAAATTGATTGATTAGGCTTATCAGAAGAATTATTTAATTTCTTTACTATTTTCACTATACTTGATTTCATTTGGCTAAATATTTTTGCGACCCAATTATAGGTAGCTCCTGGTTCAAAAAGATCTATTAAAGTTGAGTATAATGTTGGACCAGTATCTAATTTTTCGGCGAATTCTATTCTCAATTCAACCATTTTTTGTAAAAAAGGCTTAAATCTAGAAAAATCACTTTTTTCCCTTGCTTTTTCCCATTCAATAAACCCTAAAGCCCTTGTTTTAGTGATTTCACCAACTAATTCATCAGGAATTTTTTTAGCATGTTCATGTTCTCTTTTCGCTTCTCTAATTAAAGCTTTTTCAGTTTGACTTAAGTTATTTAATTTTTCAGCTTTCTTGATTAATTCACCCACTTTGTCAGACTTTATTTTCTTATGAATTAATTCTCTTATAAACTTGCTTTGTTCAGCTCTTCCTTCAATAGAACCTTTAGGCATATTAACACTTTGATCCCAACCCAATAGCTCATCAATATATTGTATTGTCTTTATCTCGTTAAAATAATTCCATAATTCTTTCATTGCGTGCATAATTTATCATTTTTTAATTATAGTATGTAAAATGTTTTGAAAATGTTAATTTAAATTTTACAAAAAAGTTTTGGTTTTAGTATTTTATGGGTATAAAAATAAAAAAAATTAAGGTGAATTATATTAAAAAAGATTATAATCCATAGATTGGATAATACTTCTTTTCAAGATATTCCATGAAATAAGCAGAATTCAAGTCTTCACCTGAAACTCTTTGTATTAAGTCATTGGCTCTATAAATACTTCCATACTGATGAATATTTTCTCTAAGGTAATTCAATAAATTAGAAAATTCACCTTTTTTATAATCATCAGACAAATTTGGCATTTTCTCCAATGCTTTATTGTATATCTGAGCACAATAAAGATTTCCTAAAAAATATGTAGGGAAGTATCCAATGTACCCACTGCCCCAATGTACATCTTGCAATACACCTTCAGTATCATTTGGAGGAATAATCCCTAATAATTCCTCAAAATTAGAATTCCATATTTCTGGTAAATCTTTTACTTGAATATTACCGTCAATAAGATCTTTTTCGATTTCAAATCTTAGTATAATATGCAATCCGTATGTTACCTCATCTGCCTCTACTCGTATAAATGAAGGATGAACATAGTTAATAGCTCTATGGAATTCTTCCATGGGATAATCTTTCAAATTTTCAGGGAAATATTTTTGAAAAGTTGGATACCAATACATCCAAAATTCTTTACTCCTTCCCACAACATTTTCCCACATTCTTGACTGGGATTCATGAATTCCCATTGAAGTACCTGTACATAATATTGTATCATGTAAATCTTTCATAATCCCCATTTCATAAAGAGCATGACCACATTCGTGTATTGTACCAGTTATACAAGCAGGAAAAGGCTCTGTAGTTCTAGTAGTTATTCTTACATCTAACGAACCTAGCGAAGTTGTAAAAGGGTGAGTAGATCTATCTTGCCGTCCCTGTTCAAAATCATAGTTTAATTTATTAAGAATTTCATAGCTTAATTCATATTGTTTATCTGGATCATATTCTTTGTTCAATATAGAATCATCGGGTTTATTAGAAGCAGAATTTAATTTTTTTACAAAATTAATTAATTTTGGTTTTATGGGGTTAAAAATATTAGCAATCCAATCATAGGTAGCTCCTGGTTCATACAAATCAATTAGAGTAGAATATAAATCTGGGTGAGTCTCAAGTTTCTGTGCTTTCTCTCTCTGTAATTCTACAGTTTTTTCTAATAAAGGTATAAATGATTTAAAGTCATTATTCTTTCTTGCCTTTTGCCATGTTTGTTGTGCTAAAGCCGCAGTTTTTTGAATTTCTACAACCAATTCTTCTGGTAATTTAATCTCTTGATCATAGGCTCTTTTTGCTTCTCTTAACATAGCTGCATCAATATCATTGAGGTCGTTAAGTTTTTCCGCTTTTTTTATTATTTTTCCTGTTTTTTCTGATACTAATCTCTTGTGAATAAGTTTCGTTATAAGGGCAATTTGTTCTGACCTTCCAGCCACATTTTTATATCCCATCATGTTAACTTGTTGATCCCATCCTAATAATGCTGAAATGTAATTCAATCTCATATATTCGGTAAAAATATCTCTAAGTTCTTTCATTTCACTCATTTTGAATTCATCAAAATTATTGTTTTATTAAAATTAAATGAATTTAGTTTTTGATTAATTTTAATATTGAATTACTTTAAAAGAAGTGTGTTGTGAACTTTTATTGAACTAACAACACAGACTTAAAAAATCAAATTTGGAAGATCCTAAAATTATGTTAATTGTTCTTGTTTGACAAAAAAATCAGCTGCTAATTGAATATCTTCAATTGTTATAGGTCTATCTAAAGATTTTTGTAATTCTGTTATAAGGTTTTCACACAAATTCAAACTAAGAGAGCTTCCTTTTTCTTCAATAATTTTTTGTAATTCTTTTGTAAAATCGATAACTAATGGCTTGTACATCTCTTTTTTTATGTCTTCGTGTGGTCCAAATAACTCCATGGGCATCTTTGCTTTAGGTGTAGGAGTATCATCAGTAGTAGGTTCAATCTTTTTGGTTACCTCTTTAGGAGGGGGAGGAACTTTTTTAATAATTTTTAAAGGAGATTTAGTCAGGTTAAGAGGTTTTAATTCCTTTTCTTTGTCAAGTTTTTGAAATGATACCAATTTTTTCATAGGTTTTAGGGGAACAGGAGTCATTTTTTCATCAATGGATTCTTGGGGTAGAGGTGTCTCTTTTATACTTGGAAGTGGTTTTACCATAACCTTTCGGGTAAAAATTAATGGTTTAGCAACATCAAAATCTTTTTCTTTATCTATTTCTTTCCTTTTCTCTAATTCTTGTTTTATTTTCTCGTTTAGTTCTTTAAGCTTCTGCTCTAATGTTTTCGTATACATAATATTTTGATAAGACTCACTTAAAGTAATCAATTCTTTATATCTTGCTAAGGCTTGAACTTTTTTCCCCTCTAAAACTAAATTATCTGCTTCTTTAACAAGATCTTCAAAATTCTCTGGGAATTCTTCCTTTAATCCGAGAATTTCCATAATATACTTATGAATCTCCGATTTTGCCTCAGTAGTATTCAAAGAAATTTCTTTAAATTCAGGAATTTTTAACTCATTTTTTATTCTTCTTAGATCCACATCTTCTACTAAATCTCTTTTGTTTCCAATAATTAATAATTTTGAGTAATTACTCTCAATTTTATGGAGGTTTAAAAAATGGTTTATCATCTTCAAGTTGTAATTTGCTAGGTTAAAGAGAAGAATGATTAAATCAGAACCGCGCACAAATTTTGCCCACAATAATGAGAAGTTATCTTTAAGTTGGAAATCCCATAAATCAAAACATATATGATCAATTTCTAGAGTTGAAGTTTTTGCGAAATCCATTAGAGTTTTTTCTTCTCCACTTTTTAGCATATTAAAAAGCGTTGTTTTACCAGAATATGCAGGACCAATAATAACTATTTTTGAATGAAGCTCCATTTGAATTTCTTGTAAGAAATTAATAAATTGACTGTTAGCTGGGCTAGGATCATTTACTTCTGAAGGATTTGGAAATATTTTTGTAAACTTTTCAATGGTTTTTATCATTATTGCATCGATATATTGAAGTGAATCAACAATATCAGTAATAAATAGAAAATATAAATTCTTAAAAGCTCTATGAAAAATTTGAAAGGCTCCTATATTTCTTTGGAAAGTTTTCCCCGGCATTGGCATATTGATGTACTTTTTTATGATTTTTTTAACATTATTTAATTCTTCAGTCCCAAGAGCTCTTGCATAATCTTTTACAAATAATAATTCTGAATCTAAAAAAATATGAATTTGTCTCAACATATTCTATTGAACCTATTTGGAGATGTTTATTTTTATAAGAATAGAAGAAAGGTTAATTAATAATTTTTTATAATTAAATGAATGTAAATTTTATTCCCCTTTTATAATTTATTTAGAAGAATAATAACAAATATTAGATTTTGATAATTTTATTTTCATAGAAAAAGCTAGAAAAAACTATTTTATAGTAATTCATAAGATGCCTCTTTCACCTGACCATATTATACGGTATTTGAACACTGAATCTGATATTAAGATTAAATCAGAATTAATTGAAATTTTAAGAAAAAGAATAGATAAATTATGTTTTGAAGAGTGTCAAATTGATCGTATACAGTGTACATTAGCAGGTTTGTGCAATAGAAGGCATCTTTTGAAATTAAGAATTAAAAGTGGACTTTCTATAGATGATTTACCCAAGTTTTGTTATAGTGTCCATAAAGGAGTAGTAGAAAGATTTTTTAGAAATAAAACAATTATTTATCGCCCTTATGATGCATATTTATATTTAATTGATTTTTTAGATGTGTTCTTCCATGGGGATTATCGCAAATTGAATAAATTTATATCTTTTAATAAATGGGAAGATGTTTTTGAGATCTTTGATGATAGAATACACAATAGGGATGAAAATTTTGATTATCTAAAAATAGATAAGTATTTAATTTTCAAATTTGAGGATCGTATCCATGTTGCATTTTTAGATGAAAATTATGTACTTTGCAACGCAAATCGTGAAAATATTACGAGTCTTGAATTATTGAATGGTATTTGTCAATTATATGCACAGATTTATTTTCCTGAAGTAAAGTTAACCTTTATCCCTTCTAAACATATAGAAATTTCTCTTAAAGTCCCATATGAGATACTAACTAAAATATCACAAGAACCGTTAGATGATAATAATTCTAAAGTAGATCAATATTTTTGGAATACATTTTGGGAAGATCTTAATGCCTTAACTCAATATTGTGATCAAATTAGTCTCCATGAGGATATAAATAAAAATTTGGAAATAAATCTACACATAAATCTCTTAACAAATAATTATACTGAAGAAGGAAATAAAATAAGGTTAAGATATAGAGACTTAAGATTAATATTTAATTTTGCAACTAGAATCTATACCGAATATTATATAATTTGGATATAAAAAACAGGATTTAAAAAAGAAAGGTGGTATTATGAATGATACTGAAAAAGAAGTAGTAGAAATCCTTCAAATAAAAGATTTTGTAAAAGAGGGGAGATTTGATGATGCTGTGAATATAATTGCCCTTTACATTGGAGATGCTAATGAAGATGAATATTTAAATCGCCTTGAAAATGTAATAGAAACTCTTTTAACATTACATGGCGGGCGCACAGTCCTACGTTTTTTAATTGAAAATCTCGTAATTGATATACCATCTTTATTAGAACACTTATCGAAACGAGATCCTGTCTTAAGATTCACGTTTTTACTACTTTTAAAAACAATATGTGAAATAGAATGTGATCTATTTCTACCATATAGTGAAAACTTAGTAAATTCAGAAGATCCAAATGTTCGAGAAGCTGCATTACAATTATTAATTTATATGGCGGGTGGAGATGCACAAATAGATGATGAATCTCTTATCAAATCTATATTAATAAAATTAAATGATGAGAAAGATTTTGTAGTAGAAAAAGCTATTCAAGCATTAAAAGCAATTGGTTTAAAAAATCCTAAATTAATGACAAAAATCCTATCGGATTATGCTAGAGAGATATCTGAAATGCCTGAAAGTGAAGACATCAAAGGATACATTGACCAAATTCTTAAAGGAATCGTTTCTGTGGATAGAATTGAAGAGATTGTAGAAGAGGAGCCTGAGATCTCTGAAGCAGAAAAAAAAGAGGAATTTTTAGAAAAAGAGGAATCAGAAATACTTGATAAAGAATATGAGCTTAAAAAGAAAGAATTAGAAATTAAAAAGAAAAAACTAGAATTAGAAGAAAAAGAAAAACAGATTCAAGAAAAAGTTATTCAAAAAAAGGAAGAAGTTTTAAAACTGAAAGAAGAAATCTTACAAAAAGAAAGTGAATTTACAGAGGAGAATGAGAAGAAAATTCCTAAAAAATTGAAAAAAAAAGAAGAGGAAATTATTGATAAAGAGATTGAATTAAAAAAGAAAGACTTAGAAATCAAAAAAAAGCAATTGGAAATGGAAGAAAAAGAGAAAGAATTAGAAGAAAAAGAAATTTTAGAGAGAGAAAAGACGTTAAAATTAAAAGAAGAACTGATAGAAAAAGAAAAAGAGTTATCTCAAGTTGAAATAGAATTAAAACAAAAATCTCTTGAAGAAAAAGAACAGAAAATTAAAGATAAAGAAATGAAAAGAGTAGAAGAAGAACTAAAAAAAGTTTCAGAAGAAAAGGAAGATAATATTAATTAATCCTCACTTCCCTCATCCTCTTCAAAATCCAAACTTGAATCTGGTTTATTCTCACTAATGGGAGTAGTGTGTAATCGTCTTACTATTTTTCTAATCTCTTCTATTTTCATACTCTCTGGAGGTAAACTGAGTTGGATTTTTTTTGCGAGATCATAAGCAAGTTCAATGTATTGTAGATCTTCAAGAAATTCTACAATCTGTATTTTGTAATCAGCATCTTCTACACCTTCGGCATATTCAAATAGTTTTTCCTTGAGTAGAATATCTATTTTATCTGATCTTTCAGCATATTTAACTTTTTTGACCAATTGTTTAAAACTATTCATAATATTGTACATCTCAGATTTAGCATAGCCATCTATATTTTTTAACACATAGAAGATATAAAGCTCTGCTTTTTCCCATCTTTTAAATTTTAAACTTGCGTCAACAACTTCCAGAAGAGCTTGTTCGTAAAGAAATTTACTCTCAACATTTGGAATAATCTTTTCAAAAATCCAATCTAGTAGATTCGGTTGATTAAATTTGTCAATTATATCGATTAAGAACTTTTCTACAGCAAAATATAATTTTGCATTTTCAGTTTTTGTTGAAGACAGAAAAGAGACTAACGCATATTTAACACGCCCCATTGCATCCTCTAAATTAAGAGGAGTCTCAGCAAATTTATAAAATGCAGATTCTAAAATAGGGATGATTTTGTCTTTTGCTTCAAAATCATAAACAAAATATTCGCCCCAAGCAGGGCTAGGACCTGCCGTTTTCTTAGCAGGTGCAGATTTTTTTTCGTCTAAATCCCTTTCTTTTTTAGGTTGTTTCACTTTTAATTTCTCAGTGAGTTCTTTGGCTAAATCTTCTGATAATAATTCTAAAATAATTTTATTTTTTTCTTTAGGAATAATTAATCTGAAAAATACTTCCTGTTCGTCTTCAAAGAATTCATCTCTCAATTTTTTAGGAAAGGTTATCCCAGTTTTAGTTTTCTTAACTATTTCCTCAAAAAATGGTTGGTCTTCTTGTTTATTGGAATTCTGATTTTCTTCCATATGTATATTATTTTAATTTAGCTTTTAAAATTCATTATTGAGGATTTAAGAAAAAGTAAATAAGTTGAATTTATCCAGTAATATTAACTAATTCCACACCACGATGATGAAAATCCCGATCAACAAAACAAAGTACCGCGTGGCCTTTATGACTGTATACAATTGGAACAGGATAAGATTCTGCATTTTCAATGAAACTTTTTTTTACAAATAAAGGGAGAACTGTACCACATACCTTACATTCTACCTGAATTCGTTTAACTAGTCCTAAATCTGCAAAATTTCTGATTATATTTTCAAGAATTTCATTAAATTCATTATCAAAGAGACCAGGAGAGAAATCTCCATATGATAATATTGTCTCTACATTAAAAGTTTCATTAAATTTCAAATCAATGTGTTCTAATAACGCTTCCAATAATTGGTATTGAACCGCGGGGCTTGCACCTACTGTATATATAAGATTATGTTTTCGGATATATACAAGTTTCATGTTCCCTTTATCTCTATGAAAGAAGATATTGCTGATAGGATTTTCTTTAATGATATTTAGATCTAAATCAAACCTTCTAAATGAACTTTCTGGTTTCCACTCATACAAAGTAAATTTTTCATTACTAATGTTAATGAATTCAAGAAATTCTTTGATATTCTTATACACAGGCATTATAATCAGATTAGTTTTAATTAAAAAATATAGATGTAGGTTAATTTGATTTATATTCTTTAAATCTTATATTTAGTTTATGATACTTCTCATATTTATATCTTTCATTTAGCCTTAAATGAGATGTGAAAAGCCTAAAAAATTTAACGTTTAATTAAATTATTTTATTGTATTATGAGTTATGCTCATGCTAATGGGATTAGAATTTCTTATGAAATAAAAGGTACTGGCTTTCCAGTAATATTTATTCATGGATTTGGCTCAAAGAAGGAAATTTGGAAGCCTCAAATAAAGAATTTTAGTATAAAATTTAAGACAATTACGTTTGACTTAAGAGGAACTGGAAAA
The DNA here is from genome assembly GCA_016839915.1 of Promethearchaeota archaeon. GTDB lineage: Archaea > Asgardarchaeota > Lokiarchaeia > Sigyniarchaeales > SOKP01 > Loki-b32. The sequence goes on along the minus strand of JAEOTH010000039.1, from coordinate 28,716 downwards.
ACTGACAGACCTAATTATCTCTATACTATGGAAATGTTTGTAGATGATATAAAGGGTTTAATGGATTACTTGAAAATTGAATCAACATATCTTATTGGGAGGTCTTTTGGTGGCATGATTGCCCAAAATTTTAGTTTAAAATACCCTAATAAAGTAAAAAAACTGGTTTTAATAGCAACTAATGCAAGATTTGACGAGGAGGGTGCTGTTGGCATTGTAATAAATAACCGATTAAAAGAAATTGAATTGATAAAAACTGACCCTGGCAGAGCATTTTGGAATAAATCTATATTCGTTTACCATCAGAAATTCAGGCAAGAACTCAAACAAAAGCCAAAAAAGAAATTTCATAATGCTTTTTCTTTAGAAGATCTGATACAGGAGAGTACAATTAATCCTTCACGTACTCAAGATATCATTAATCAAGGAAATGCAATGAAGGAACACAATACTTTCAGTCGTTTAAATGAAATTGAAAATGAAACATTATTACTTGCGGCTTCAAATGATAGGCTAATCCCAAAGTCATTAATGATAGAGATGAATAAGAGAATAACAAATAGTACTTTAAAAGTCATCGAAAAAGCTGGACATTTTATGACGATATCTAGAGCTTCTGAAGTTAATAAAATTATTTTGGATTTTTTAGAAAGTTAAGACACAATATTTGGTTTAATAGATAATTACAATATAATGGGATGGATTGGTTAAAGTGAATAAAAAAGAGAATAAAAGAGAAATTACAGTTTTTCAAGAAACTCAGAGATTACAAGAATATGAAAATTTATCATTTACCGTTGTTTTAGTACAACCCGAACATTCAGGGAATATTGGTGCAGTTGCCCGTGTCATGGAAAATTTTAATTTTAAAAAACTTGTAATTTTTAATCCAACTGATCAGGTAGAGAGAATTTTAGGTTATGAAACTCAAGGATTTGCTATGCATGGGAAAGATATCCTTTTTAATGCAGAAATCATAGAAGTAAAAAATCAAAAAAACTATTATTCTGAATTTCAACAATATCTTAAAAGATTTGACTACATTATCGCAACTACCGCTCGTGGAAAAAATCCCTCGAATATCAGAAGATTGGCAATTTTTCCTAAAGATTTGACACTTCCAATTTCTGTCAAACCCTTAAATATTGCGATTTTATTTGGAAAAGAATCGCGAGGATTGACTAATGAAGAAATACATTTTGCTGATATACTTTTACGGATTCCTACAAGTACAAATTATTCTGCATTAAATTTATCTCACGCTTGCGGAATTATCTTATATGAACTATTTAAAAAAATTAATATAGTGAATATTGGACGAGGTAAAAATCCAGTTTTGATTGCTGAGAGAGTAGATCGTTTAATCTTACTCAAGATCATAAAAGAAATAATTGAAAAATTAAAAATAAGGTCATATAAAAAGGAAAATGTTTATTTCGCATTTAGAAATGTTTTTGGTAGGAGTTTGATGTCAAAAAAAGAACTTAGTTTAACCTTAGGGCTATTCTCTAAAGTTAATTCAATATTGAAAAACAAAAATCTATATGAAAATTAAAAGATTTTTTTTGAGAAAAATAAGAACTATATTTAAAAAAATACGATGTATTGTACAGACTGCGGACAGGAAATTTCTGACTACGAATTCGTTGGATTCGACGAAAAATGTAATATGTGTGATGGAGATGCAAATATACATGTATATGCGCGATGATCCATTATTTGAGCAAAAAATTACAGAAGCTATTCAAGAATTAAATGAAATTGCTCGTGCAGAAACTTATTCAAAACTTCAACATTATCTTACTGAAGAACTCTTCCCCCATATATTTGGTTACCATAAAACCGTTTATAACGTATATGCATCAGATTTATACGATATTTTATATAATCCTTTGGGAACGTTTTACGCATATCCAATTAAAAGAAATGACACATGGAGTCCTTTTAATTAGAAAAAAATTTTATTAGATGAAGAAAATAAATTCTAAATAAAAACTTTTTTTTGTAGCTTTATATATTCATTGTAATCTAAAAACTCTGCCTCAACATATTCAAAAGCGATTTCAAATAATTGTCTAAAGAGTTCCTCAGGAAAAGCTTTTTGTTCAAAAATGACTTCATTTACAAATTCCTCAGTTAGAATTTGTGAATTAATTGGCTGATTATATACTAAAAAGGACATCATCGCCTTTTCTACCTTAGATTTAATGAGATTTTTTATAAATTTTAAGCTAATATCTCGTTTAGGATCAATAAAATAAGGAAAATTCATATCATCCAAGATTTTGATGTATTCTAAGGAATCTGTTATTCGTTCTACACAATAATCTAATGAACTCACTGGGAGATTGAACTTCTGGCAAAATTCTTTTTTGGTTTCATGGACAGGAAAAGCGAATGGATGCCGAGAAATCATATAATACGCAGCTACAAAAAATTTATACAAATTATGGGGTATTTTTCCATTATTCCTCAGATATTTATATACTACTGAAATTGTATCTAATAATAACTCAGAATGAATATCAAATTGCTGTAAAAACTCTTGTCCATCTTTTATTAAATCAATTGTTATACGTTCTTTGGTGTTAATTTCTTCATATTGAGGGGTATAGAGTTCTAACATTTTACACACACGACCGTATAATATATATATGACATTCAAATAATATATGAATATTATATGATCCTCTTCATTTATAAATCTATGCATCTTCAGTGATGCATTAATTCATCATTTGTGCAAATATTTAAATATTGGAAAAAAAATGATTATAATAACTAATAAAATTTTGTCGGATAGAATTAAAATTGCCATCAGAAACAAAAAAATCATCTGATTTATCTAGAATTACCTTTAGTCTGGATGCTTTTGATGAAAAAGTAATAAATCTGATGGCTGAAAAAAGAAAACAATCTCGTTCAGAAACCGTGCGCAATCTTGTACATAACTGGATTGAGGGTAACCCAGAATTATTAAAGAGTAATTATGATATTGATCTAACTGACATTACTAGAGAGATTGAGATTACTGATTACAATCAAGTTATTCAGGATTCAATTCAGAAACTTGTAAGGTATTCAGATCTATTTAATGAAATAGAATTTGATATATTAGCAGAACAACTAGATATTAGTCGGAAATTACTGAGAGAAATAATTTTTGATTATAAAAATAAGTTAGAAAAGTTAGGAGTTAAACTACGAATTCGAGGTAAATTAATCGTAAAAGAATAAGGTGATATACACAAATGAGTTTAGAAAATCTACAGAGTCAATTTAACGATATAATATTTAAAGTAGAAACAGTAGAACATTTAGATCTTTCATTAATCATAATTCCTTTCTCAAGACTTTTCAAAAAATATAAGACTTCTGACATTTATTCAGGAGCAGAAAAGATTCCATTTAAAGAACGCAATTCTGATTATAAGTCTTTATTAAAGCAAGAATTTGCCAATGCATTTAATGTTGAGTTTAGAGTTTTTAGCTCGGTTATAAAATTTCCTTCTTTTTAGTATCTGGTTTCATATCTAAAGAAGAAACAAGTATTACTGCTGTTATTCCTTCTTTTTAATATCTGGGTTTGCTTTAAGCAAAGCTTTTTTTTTTGAGTAACTGATAAATTACGAATTCTTTTGCATTCAAAAGTTTATTAATAAATAATTGTAGTTCATCGATTATCAAAACTTGGAAGAAATCTACAAAAATGTTAAATATTTAGTCAATAGATATTACTATATTCAATGTTTTAGAAATTTATATACATACAAAAGTGTATAAAACTGAAAAAGAAAATAAAGGCAAAATTAATCTTATTGATAATCACCGGTATATTTTTGTATTCTTCTTCAACTACGACTTGTACTGTTGCGCAAGAAAGCATAACAATTACGAGCCATGGATGTAGTGCTTGTAATGTAGAAACGAATGATTTTTGGGTAAACTGGAGTTATACAGGCAGTATTCCCCAGATATCAATCTTTATTTACAATTTAACGATGACGACTATAGAATACACTGTTGTAGATGGGACAACAAATCTTGGTTCATATGAATGGAGTTTCCCTGTATCTCATCCACTTGATGGAGATTATTATTTAGTAGTTTGTGATTACAGTAATCATAATATAAACGATTCTGTTTTAAAAGAGTTCTATCCAATACAAACATTTCCTATACCTGGATATCCTATATTATTAATTGAGTTGATAATTGGAATAACAAGTGTGATAGTGGCAATACCTCTAACTAAAAAATTAAGAAAAAGATAATTAATTTTATCTCATATTTTTTTTATTGGTTTTTTTGATATTTAGCATTACACAATCAATTCTCTAAATAAAAAAAAGAAATTTTTAACGTAATAAAGCTAAAATACTGTTCTTTGTTGTTTTTCCTTTGGTGGTTTATAGAGAATTGCTGCAATGATATCTATAATACTGGTGGCACCCCAAAGTATAAATACAACGAAATCTATTCCCATAAAAGTTACATTATAAAAAGGAATGCCAATAAGAAAACCAATTGGTGTTATTGCCATGATAATAAGAACATTACGGGCGGTTATTTTACCAGCTCTTAAACTATAATGTACGAGATCTTTTCTAAGATGTCTAATCGCAAGTAATATCAATATAACATAAATTGGAATCATTATGATTATAGAAAGACGCATTTCAAAGGAAAAAAAAGGAATAAGAATAAGACTGATGATTAATGGGATAAGACTAAATAAGCTAAGATAAAATGGTGTTTTTGATGATTTTTTCATAGTTTAATCACGTAAGCAAATTGATATAATATAAGGATAGGAACAAATTAATATTTATATTTGATTAATTTATATGAATTTCATTAATTAGAATTGGATTAACACTAATCTTTAGAATATTCCTTTTTCAAAACTCTTTAAGAAATATGAGTCTTCTGATATTTATTCAGGAACAGAAAAAATTCCATTTAAAGCCAGAGATCTTGAATTTAAAATGATTTTAGGGCAAGAGTTTGCCAATATCTTAAAAGTTGAATTTAAGGTTTTTAAATCTGTTATAAAATTTCCTTCTTTTTAATATCTGGTCTTGAATTTTTAACTTTTTTTTAAAATTCTTCCATAAACTCAATAAGTTTTTTAATAGATTGAAGATTACGATTCGTTATATATGTGGAATGATAAATAAGATAAGAAGGGAGAAAAAATGGAGTTTAGAAAGCTTACAGAAGAAGAGCGTGAAGCTTATAGCAAATTAGCTCGATATGCTTTTGAGACTTCAAAAAATACTTATAAGATTTTAGAATGGCCCAGAAAATCAAGACCTATGGATCATTTTTATGGTGCTTTTGATAATGGTTTATTGATAGCGGGATGTGGGATAATTCCTTTTAAAATTAAATTTCGATCTATTACTTTTAAAATGGGAGGAATAGAGGGTGTTGCGACAAAACCAGAGTACCGTAGTCGTGGCATTGTTAGAGAAATACTAAAAAAGATGTTCCATGACATGAATGAAAATCAAATACCAATATCGGTACTTTATCCTTTTAAAATTGCTTTTTATGAGAAGTTGGGATACAAAAATGTTGATGAGCAGATCTTTTATCATTTTGAAATTTCGGATATTAAATACAATGAAACTAATTATCGCATGAAAGAAGTTGAAAGAATAGATGAAGAAATTATTCAAGTATATAATGAGGTAATAGAAAATTATGATTACATTGCTAAACGAGCTGAACTACAGTGGAAAAGATTTTATAAAGAGAACTACAAATTTATTAGCTATAACGGGGATCGCCCAGTAGGATATGTCATTTTACATTTTCCTAAAAAAAGTACTGAATGGATTTTTACTCAAAATATTCAATACCCTGAGAAAACGATATATGTTATAGAAGCATTTTGGCTTAATCATACAGCCAAACAAGCCATTTTTAATTTTTTATGGACGCATAGAGATCAGCGAGAATATATAGCGGGATATTTTCCCGTCAACGAAAACCTAATAGATCTTTTAATTACACCCAGAATTTTAGATCGTAAAATAGTAAGCAATTCTCTATTAAGAATTATAAATGTAAAGACTGTTTTAGAAAATTTAAAATATTCCCTCAATGATTTTTCAATATTAATTCATGTTCACGATAAATTATGTCCATGGAATAACGGATTTTTCAATATAAACTCAAAAGATGAAATAATTACTGTAGAATCCAAAGAAGAAACAAGTAGTTCAGCTGATATTGAAATAGATATTAGTTATTTAGCACAATTACTCGCAGGATATAGGACAGTTAAAGAACTATTAGAATTCGGCTTTATATCAATAAACCATGAAAACTTTGAGGTATTACAAAACCTTTTTCCTAAGACAAATAATTATTTCAATGACTTTTTCTAGATACAAAACCTAAGATTGATTAATTAAGAATTTAGCATCTAAATACTTTACATAAAGCTTTTTAAACAATGAAATTTCACTTATATTCATAAATTAAATCTATTAAAAAGTGAAGTATATGTCAAATGAAGAAAAGGATGTAGGAACTCCTTCTGAAATTCTTGGGACTACAGAAGTAGAATATGCAACTGAAACTTCAAGGAAAAATATATTCAAATGGGCAATGTATGACCTCGCAAACACAATTTACTCTATGGCTATTGTAAGTTTTATCATTGGTAAATACGTGTTAGTTATTGGTCAACTAGAACATAGTATGACTTATAGTAGTGCTAGTTTCCTGTATGGTACAGTCAGTACTTTGATGCAGTTAGGAGTAGCTATTTGTGTTCCTATTCTAGGAGCATTGAGTGATAATGTGGGAAAACGGAAACCGTTTGTTATAAGTTTAACAGGTGTTATCTTGCTTTTTGCGAGTTTACTTGGATTTTTCCATGATATTACAACAGTTTTAATATTATTTGTTATTGCAAATGTTGCATATCAATTTAGTCTGGCTTTTTATGATGCAATGCTTCCCTTTGTTGCGAAGAGGGAAGATATAGGAAATGTTGCTGGATTTGGGGTGGCTTGGGGCTATCTTGGGACAATTCTCGTTCTAGTTCTTATGCTTCCATTAACATCGGGATTAGGAGATTTAGTATCAAGTCCACCTGTTTTACCAGGAGATGATCCGATAGGTTATGGATTTTCAGGATATTGGTTCTCATTTGCCCTCCCTATGGTGCTATTTTTAGTTTGTGCGATTCCGTTTCTCTATGTACGTGAAAAGCAGAAACAAACTAAAAGACCACCTATAGGTAAGCTAATCAAGAATACTTTCAGACAGTTGGGCAGCACATTTAAAGATATTAGAAAACATAGGTCAATGTTCATTTTTATTATAGGTTATTTTTTTGTCGCTGATATCGCTAATGTTATAGTTCTTTATATGATATTGATAGTTACTGATGGCTTAATTCTTGCAGGTGGATCAAACATGTTTGCTATGCTTTTTGTAATCATTTCTACTATGTCAGCAGTGGGCTTTACTTATTTTGTTGGCAAATTTGGTCAAAAATATGGAGCAAAAAAAACTTTTTACCTTGTAGGAGCATTATGGGGAATCGCATTAAGTATAGGTATTACATTAATATTTTCAACACAATCTATTGATGTTGGTGCAAATCTACCCTTTATATTAACTATATTAATGGGTATTGTTGCAGGTCCCGCTCTAGGAGGAACATGGACTGCACAAAGAATTATGGTAACCGAACTTGCTCCCAAAGAAAAATTCGGAGAATTTTTCGGTTTTTCTAAGTTAAGTGGCAAGTTATCTTCAGCTTTGGGTCCATTTATCTGGGGTACTGTCATGTTAACTTACGACATAATAGGTAAAGCAGCATATGGTTGGGCAATGATATCTGTTGGTTTTATAATGGCAATCGGATTACTTATTATATCCAGAGTAAAAGAAAGTTAATCTTCAAAATTAATAATCCTTTTTTTATTTTTTATTATTGTTAAAGTTCGCATTTTATTCTAACTTCCTTTGAAGTTCATTGGTTTAAACTATAAATTATCAAATTTCATTATGTTAATTAATTTAAGGCAAATTAAGTTTAGTTAATTTTAACCTTAGAAAAAGAAATCGATTTTATAAAACCTAATAATATCTAGTAAGAAGAATTAGAATGCCAAAAATAAAAATTACAGTTATAAGAAGGTTTAGTCCTGAAGATGTTTTTGGACATGAATACAAAACTCCTACTGGAAAAGTAGTAGAGAAATGTCATTTTGAAGATGGTCAAGAATGGATAAGTGAAGATGGAGAGATGCCTGAAGGTTTCTGTGGTTGGGCATGGACTGATCTAGCTCGTAGTATACACGTTCTGCGGTTTGGTGGCAATTTTACTTTTTGGGCAGAGGATGGAATAATGTATGATACGTGTTCTGATGGAGTAAGACCGGTGTGTTTCAAACTAGAAAGAATTGAAGAATAATATTTAGCATGGGTGAAAAGAGGAAATGTCAAAAGTTAAAATTACTGTAATTAAAAAATTAAGTCCTATTGATGTATTTGGACATGAAGTTTACTCCACATCAGGTACCAAAATCACTACATGCGGTGCATTCGATGAAGGACAAGAATTCATTGTTGAACATATCGAAAGAATGCCCGAAGGTTTCTGTGGCTGGGCATGGCGGGATATCTATAAAGACTTATCGGTACTTTATTTTGATGGAAATTTTTATGGACATGAAGAAGGAGTTCAGCATACCTCCTGTTCAGATGGACGAAAACCTGTTTGTTTTAAGTTAGAACGAATTTCGGACTAAATATAGAATTAATAATATTAGGAGGTAAAAGAATGAGTAAAGTAAAAATTACTGTAGTAAAACAATTTAGTCCAGAGGACGTGCTTGGACATGAATTTATTAAATCTGATGGAACCCCAATTATGAAATGTGGTATGAAAGAAGGTCTTGAATTTGTTGTTGATGAAACAGGAAGCATGCCTGAAGGATTTTGTCACCATGCTTGGTTTGGGCTCTATAAAAATGTGCAAATTTTAAAATGTGGAGGGGGATTTCCTACTTGGACAGGAGAGAATATGATATATACAGCATGTCCAGATGGTATCCGCCCTGTATGTTTCAAAGTAGAAAGAATAACTAATTAAAGTAAAATAAATCAAATAGAGAAATAATTATGGAAATTAAAAAGTTAGATTTCGACTCTATATATTTTGACCTGTACCAACTAGATTCGGGAATATACGCAGCAATATCAGCTGAGAAATTACCATCATCAAACGCGGGATTTTTTGATCTTGGTAATTACTTGGTTATTTTCGATACCATTATGGATCCATATGCAACTGAAGATCTTATCAAAGCATCCAAACAGTTTACAAATAAAGAACCATCATTTGTAATAAATAGTCACTATCATATGGATCATTTATTTGGTAATCGTAAGTTCCCAATAGAAATACCTATTATTAGTAGTGCTGAAACTTTATCAACATATCATAAAAATTTAGATGATACTCTTAAACGCTTCAGAGGAATTGCTACTACAGAATTGAAACGAATACAAGAAGAAATCAAAAAAGAAACTGAGCCGAATAAGATTCTTGAAATGAAAAATGATATCAATACTTATAATGAAATACTTGATCCCAATTTTAAATTACGACCGCCAGATTTCATTATAAATGATTCTTTTATAATCCAAGGAACTGAGAACAAAGTTCAAATAAATTATATTGGAGATGCTCATACCCCGGGAGATATAGTTGCTTATTTTGAAAAAGTAAAAATTTGCTTCATGGGAGATCTCTTATTTGAAGAAACAGATCCGAATTGGGCTACAACAACTGACCCTGCACCAGTACCTACCGATGCGCAAAAACTTCATGATGTTTTAATAGCTTATAGTGAAATGGATATTGAAACTTATGTTCCTGGCCATGGAAAGCTCTGTAAAAAAAAAATTCTTCAAGAAAATGCTAAATTTTATGCGAAGTATTTTATAAAATAATTCCAATTTTTTTTTTAATATTTTTCTTTTTAATCATTGGAAAAAGAAGATTTTTAATACTTTTAATATAAAAACCTTTGTTTTTCTTATATATTAAATATATACAGTCTATTATTTGAATAACACTTTGTTTAAGATGATTTAATATGGCAGAAGATGTCGATAGAATTTTTCAAGAAAAATTTGAACCTACTGATCAACAACTAATTTTAGATTATTCCAAGGTATTCATATCCTTTTCAAATACTGCTGAATCCGCTAATTCTCAATATATCTATATGGGAAATGAGAAAATCCAATTTAAAGAAAGACACCCACAATATCAATATATTTTTATAGCTGAGTTTTTGGAAGGGAATAAGAATCTCCTCGAATGTTCAGCTTAAAAACTACTAAATCCTATGAATATAAGTTTGACTCAAATGTTAATTTAATTTCTCCTAAAAATCAATCTGTTTTTATATTTCTTTTCAGATAATTCATAAAAGAGATCAATTTAAATGGGCTTGAATTCAAGGATTATTGAAAGGAAAGTAGAACATTTTTTACAAAATGTTTTCAAACCAGAAACAGCTTTTAATAAAAAACAACAGCAAAAAAAGAAGTTCATTTTACTCTCTAAGCTCGTTGCTGATTTATTTGAGAAAAAAAATTCACGAGTGTGTTTTAATAATATTTCAAATTTAATCATCCTTATCTTAAATATATACAATGAAAAATTCCCAGTTGATATTTATTCACTTGAAGAAGAAACCTCAACAAAAAAATTGAGTTCAAAATTTAAACATCTTATGAAGGAAGAGTTCCTAATTGATTAAGAAATATTTTTTATTTTTTTCACTAAATTTGTCGGGACTCTTTATTTAAATGATCAAATTTTCATTGAGATCTTAATTAAAGGCAATGTGAGATGAAAATTGGGTTTAGAAGTATTAGATAATAAAATTCAAGTTAGTGAAAACGAAATAGAAAATTATATTAATATTTCAAATTTGATTATTCCCTTCTCAATTATTTTTAGAAAAAATAATATGCCAGATATCTATTCTGGAGAAGAATCTGTAGTTTTTGAAGAAAGAGATTCAAAATATCAACAAATCCTACTTTATGAATTTCTATCAGATTAATTTTTCTACAGGCTATGTTTTCTACAGGTTCTAATAAATATTAATATAACTTAAGATCTATATAATTTTAATAACTATTTTTAAATTAAAAAGATGAAGAATTGTGGAGAAATTAGATAAAATATTTGAGAAGATACATGCTAGTTATTTTGGGATTATAGGAGTTGTTATTTTTCTTGTTGGTGTAATCCCTGCAATGTTAGTTCATACAGATTTCAGCCTCTTGACTGTTTTTGTAAGTGATTTAGCAGTACCAGGTTGGAATGACCTCGCCATTTTTTTTAGTGTTTTATGGTTTATCACTGGCATCTTTATGATTTTTTTTATTTTAGGTTTTACTGGATTCTTACAAGAAAAGGGTGCTTCTACTAAATCAACTTGGATTACTTGTATTTTAGGTGTTGTTTCAGCTATCGGAATTTTAATGTTGGCATTATTCAATACTAGAGACTTTGATGCTTTACATGATATTGCACAATATGTTTTTTTCTTCCCTGGTATTTTATATTTATTTAGTTATGCTTATCTTGAATATAAATTATCGGAGTTTCCTCTATGGCAAGCCTTATTAAATATAATTATAGCTATCTTTTTTATATTATATTTGATATTATTTATTGTTAATAGAGTAGAACCTACTTTACTTGTTGAAGCTAAAGTTGTTGCTGAGTGGTTATTTCTTTTTGCAAACTTATTTTGGTTTGTTGAAACAGGAGCTTTTATTTTAAAAAAATAAAAAATTTTTATCTTCTTTTTTTTCTAATTATTTTCCTATATAGGTAAAACTTTATTGGGAAACAGAAAAACATTTTGGCACATGGGACATGCATTATATTTAAGAAGCCAAGAGGATACACACGTAGCATGATATATACTTCCACAATAAGAACATTTGATTGATTTATGCCTACGTGGAAAGACAATTTTATGACAAATTGTACATTTAACTTCTCGCATTAGTTTTTCCGTATTATTTCTTAATTTTTTACCACAAAAACAACAATAATTTATCATGTTTTTATTGGGTTTGGACATTAATCTCTTCCCACACCAAGGACAATAATTATAATTTCTCTCAAGCAATTATGTATCACGAAAAATCAAATGAATATGACTAATTAAGGAATAATTGATATAGTAATAAAATGATCTTTAGTCCAATTTTTAAATATTATAAGGTTTAGTTGTTATTTGTGTTTTTGTATAAAATCTTTCAATGGTGTAGTATATTCCTCCTTAAAATCAAAAATATTATTATGACCAGCATCTTCAATTAAAACTAACTTCTTTTCAATTTCTCCCGGAACATTATCATAGATCTGTTTGCTTTCATCATACGGAATAATCCAATCTTGAGTACCATGAATAATAAGAACCGGTTTTTGAAATTTCCTAATTCTTGTATCATTTGAATATTCACTCAATCCTTCAGGCGTTATTCCAGGGCCGCTGACTCTAAATAATTTTGTCATCATATTATACATACTAGCAAATCCACTTTCAAAAATTATTCCACGTAAATTGTTTGGATTATGTGCTCCAATTTCAGCAGCACAAACGCTACCAAGTGAGCGCCCTAATAAAAAAAGAGAATTTTTTAGATCATTTCTAATCATCCATTCATAGAATTCATTATAAATTGGCATTGCATCAGAAATCAGACTAGTATATATCGGTTTTCCAGAGCTGAATCCATATCCACGAAAATCAACTACTGCTAAGTTTACACCACAATCAAAAAAGAAATCTAGAAAGTATTGGTAATCAGCAGCAATTTCCCCATTCCCATGAAAAAGTAGAATTGTTGGAAGAGTTGAGTCATTTAAATAGAAAAAACCTCCTATAACTATTTTTTTACTAATATCAAGTTTTAATATTTTAATATTTGGATTTAAATTGATTGGTACAGGTGTTTTTCGAGGATAAAAAACAATGTTAGAAACAGTTGGATGATCAATTAATTTATTAACCATATTAGAAAACATCTCTTTCTATTATACAACTATTACCCAAATACATATATTCTTTGTTAATATATTTTTTTTACAAAAATGAAAATTCTTAAATAAAATTATCATAACTATTTACCTACCGCAAATCCAATTCAAAAATATTTAATGAGGTAATAATGAACTATGGGAGTTTTAATGATAACGACATGGTACCCAAATCATAGAGGAATGGATGTTGGTAAAATGTATTTAAAGCAACCAAGAGAAGTACCATACGTTACAAAATGGCGTGTTTTTAATACCCCCGCAGGGAACGATGGTATGAAACAATACCACTTAATATATACCGAAAGAGGAAAATTAGAAGAAGCAAGTATGGAGCTCTGGAAATATTTTGTTCCATTTGCTACACAAATTGAAGGCTATAATATGACGGTTGAAACTCTAATTGGGGTATCGGATTCCTATAAAATGGCAGGAATGAAATGGGAGTAATTTAAAATTAAAAAATTTTTTTTTTTCTGAAGAAAAATATAATTCTTACTTCTTATTTTTCTTATTTATGGAAAAAGCTATTAAGATCACAAAACTAGCTAAAAAAAATAACAGAAATGAAATAAGTGAGAAACTGATTATAGGTTGAGTTTGCCCTGATGGACAGACCTCATAACCGACAGAGATCCACCCTGAAATGCCTTCAAACATATTAAACACTTTAATAAAACCGTAATCTACGAGAATTTGACTTGCTGTTGCGCTCCTCCCTCCACTTAAACAATAAACGATTATCTCTGTTTCATTATAAGACACAAGCTCGTTTATTCTTGATTCAAGTTCTGTTGACGGAATTAAAGTGGCATTACATAAATGATTAGTATCAAATTCTGATTGAGATCTCACATCCAAAACAATAAGATCTGGATATAATGTATTGTTGATAATCATGTCATGAGCTTGTTGGACAGAAATATTCGTATATGTCTGTGCTTTAACTATAAATATTGATTCTTGAAAATAAACTGGAAGAAAAATGGAGATGAGTATAAAGATCTTAAAAATTAAAATTTTCTTTGATTTTATTACTAATTTTTTACTCTTATTTTGCTTTTCCTTGACTTGCAACAGCTTCTATTGCTTTCTCAATTTCTTCTTGGTCCCCTAGATAGTAATGAGCAATTGGTTTCAAGTTATCGTCTAACTCATATATTAGTGGCACTCCAGTGGGGATATTCAGCTTAACCACTTCCTCATCAGGCATATTATCAAGATACTTAACAAGTGCTCTCAGACTATTGCCATGTGCTGAAATTAAAACTTTCTTACCAGATTTTATAGTTGAAGTAATAATTTCTTGCCAATATGGTAAAACTCTCTCTACTGTATCTTTCAAACATTCCGTTAAAGGAATCTCATCTGAGTTTAAATCTGCATATTTTGCTTCATTCCCTGGATATCTAGGATCGCTTGTTTTAAGAGCAGGAGGGGGGATATCATAACTCCTTCTCCAGATCAATACCTGTTCTTCGCCTACTTCATTTGCCATTTTTGCTTTGAAAAAACCTTGTAAAGCACCATAATGCCTTTCATTTAATCTCCAAGAACGATAAACAGGAATCCACATTAAGTCCATCTCGTCTAAAACAATCCATAATGTTCGGATACCTCTTTTTAGGACTGACGTGTATGCGATATCAAAAGAGTATCCTCCTTCTTTTAACAATTTAGCTGCTTCCTTTGCTTCATGAATTCCTTTTTCTGAAAGGTCTACATCAGTCCAACCGGTAAATCTATTCTCCTTATTCCAAGTACTTTCTCCATGTCTTAAAAGAACTAGTTTATACATATTTAATCATAATCCTAAATTATATTTGGAGTGTTACGTAATTATTTTAAAACTTAATATATATCTATTTACTTTTTATTTCATAAAAGGTTTCTTTACAAATTCTTTTATTCTTTTTTTGAAAATTGTTTTATATCAAATGGTATTTTCTCACCACTATCAACTAGCCTTCTCATTGCTTGTCTTTTACTTTCTTCGATAGCTTTTTGAGCAGGTTGATATTTACGAGCTGGACTCCCGAAGTAAATCCAGTCAGGTTCTAATATTTGATTTATATGGGTAACTGTCCATACGCCTAGAGTTGCTCCTTTTCCAATAATTGTTCCAGGTGATACGATTGAATTAGCACCTAACACAACATGATCACCAATAATCACCTTTTTAATTAATAGGTAATCAACGGTATCTATTCTGATAATGATACTTGAAAGTACTTGAGCTCCTTGACCGATCATAATATTATTCCCATAATCAATGAATTCAACATCGCTCCAGCCGTCAAACAAAGTGCTTTTAAAATCTGTCTTAATATCGCACATTTTGAAAGCAAAATTACAAACCCAAGGGAAGCAAAAATTATTCCAAATCCAAAAAATGTATTTCTTGATTGTTACTCTATAGCAAAAATATGAGTAGTCACGATTATTTTTCTCAATTCTAAAAAGTCCTTCAGTAGGTTTATGAATTAATTTGAATATAACTAATAATAATTTACCTAGGAGTAAACTAATAAGAAGATAAGACCCCCACCATGCCAAAACATCTACAAAGATAAACAAAATTCTAAAATGAAATAGATTATAATCCATTGCGAAACTAAAGAAAGTTAAAACCATTACTGTAGGCATTATGATTGAAAAAACATGCAAGAATACATAAAGAAAAGAGGAAATAAAATTCCACTTAAACGCATTGTTTGTTATGGGTATTTTCGATATATCAATTGAGTTATTATCATCAACTCTAGAATTATTCTTCTCCGTTATATTCACCACCAGTAATTTTCAGAATCTCTTCTTTATTTAGTTTTCTTGATGGAAACTTTCCATATATTCCATTCATGCCCAATTTATCATATTTAATTGTTGCTGACATAGGTAAAATAGTTGAATTATCTTCCATTTCTAAACCAGGCATGGCACCATTTGATAGACTAAAAACACAATTATTTCCTATGTCAACACCGAAAAATGATAAATTTTCTTCGCCATAAACTCCATCAACTAAGTGGTTACTAATATGTGCGAAAGTTCCGATGTAGCATTCTTTTCCAAAATTAATATGACTGTGATAAAATGTATCCTCTAACACCGTTTTTTTCCCTACTTTATTTGATCCTAGAAATCTCAATTCCCAATTAAGGAGCCAAGGAAATGGAGAACGAATAAAAGCATAAATGGGATATTTAAATAAAAAGGATCTAAAATGATAATAATCCAATACTTTAGAATATTCATCCAGATTTCGATCAAATACTCCTTGATTAGGTCCTCTTTTATCAGCAATCCTATAGAACCACTTAGTAAATAATGCTACAAGGAACAGATGTAATAGGTATAATAAAACTAAAATTATCGGAGTAAGAATTAAAGTTATTATTATTCTTGGTTCTAAAACTAACTCTAAATAAAGGGTAAGTGAGAATAAATTAGGCTCTAAAAATCCAAAAAGAAATAAGAAAAACAAAAAACCTGGCAATACAAAGGAACATCCAATAATAATCCATCCAGAAATTAGATAGAAGTGAAACGGAACGGATAATTCTTTGGTATGCATCCTTAAGTTTTCTTCATCATATTTCTCCAAATCCATTTGCTCAAAGATAGATTTCTTCAGTTGGTCTTGGTTTTTAATTAATTCAGTGCCCTCTATCTTTCTAGCAGGATTACCTCGGTAAGTTGAATTGCTTTCTAAATGTTGGTTAATTGTAGTCATAGCAATTGCATCTAAAATAGTATTTGACTCTATTAATGTACCTGGTAATACAAGCGAATGAGCACCAATAATTACATTATCTTCAATTTTAACTTTTTTCAAAATTAATTTGTCTTTTATGATTAAATTAGAAATAATAAAACTTCCTTGCCCGATTCTTATGTTCTTTCCAAATTCAATAAATTCACAATCAACCCATCCATTTTCTAACGAGTTAGAAAAAGAAGTTTTTACCCCTAATATTTTTAGGACTATGATCTCAAGTACTGGTAAGGAAAGTTGACGAGCTAACCAAGTTGGCCATTTTTTAATGACAGCTCTTAAGCTCCAATAACAATAGTCTTTATCACTCTTAGTTCTTAGGAATATCCCTTGTCGTGGTTTATGTATAACGTTTACGAACATTAAGATTATTTTTGCTAGAATAGTTGAGCTGATTATTAAAATTATAATACCTAAAAAGAATGCAAACGGAAAGATGATATAAAAGACTAAATCTAATATAGTAAAGAATTGCCAAAAATACCAAAGCCATAACATTGTTGGCTGGGCGCCGAATATTATTATAATAATATATATTATTAAATACTGTTTTTTTGCAATGGTATTCGTTGTTCTAGGTCCAACTCTTAAAGATGATGGTATTGAAATCTTATAATCACTTTAATTTATTTTATGGTCATAAAAATTTTCGAGGGATTTAGCAGTAATCATTTATGTTTAAAAGAATAATTTTACCTTTCTATTTTATTTTTATTCTTTTAAATAAATATATATTCTGAAAACGAGATTTACCTTATTCCATCTCAAAATCCTCAATAAGGCTGATGTTACTATCAGTATCAATTGTTATAGCATTTAATTTTACTTCTTCATCTGTGCTATCATCTTCATCAATCATTACAAAATAGAAAGTATTTCCTTCTGTATCATAACCTACTTCCATTTCTCCGCAGTCATCTGGTAGTATTGCTTTTATATTTTCAGGAGCATTATCTTTTAAGATCTCATAAATATTATCCTCAATTTCTTTCTGTTCTTTCCTAATTATCTTAATATTGGAGAAATCGAATTGTCCCATCGACTCTTGAGCTTTAATATTTAATTCATTCCATTCTTGGAACATTTCTTTAAGATTAGGTTTTGCAGGCATATGAATGCATTTATACGAACCAAAATAAAGGTTCTTATTATTACAAAAATAAAATAAATGATTGAAGTCGTAAAAAAAGTCCTTGAATTACCCAAAAAAATGGAACCGCTTTATATCATACCTATAGGATATCCTAGATAATTAGTTGAGCTTCAAATTCTGACTTTTCTATTGAAAAATACATAGCTATAGATGAGATATCATTAATTTGAACCTGGCCCATATATTTCATTCCTACTCTCTCAGCTACTTTCCATGCTTTTGAATTTTTGGGATTAATTAATGTGATTAATTTAAATAACTCTAATTTCATGAAAGCATATTCGATAAGCTTTTTCACTGCTTCTATTGCGTAACCACAACCTCTATAATTTGGCAATAATGAATAGAAGCACATTGCTTCATTATTATCTTCCAATAAAATTAATCCACAGGATCCAATACAATTTCCTGTGTCTTTTTTTAAAAGTATCAATGCCACAATAGCATTAAGGGTTTTTGATGAATTGATTATTGATTCAAATAAAAATTCAGGTTTCTCTTCAATTTTCTTCATAACTAAGAATTCTAAGTTTTCAGATACCAAACCATCTTTTATTAGGTTCGAAAAAACTTCAAAATCATCCCTTTCAAAGG
Organism: Promethearchaeota archaeon; assembly: GCA_016839915.1. Classification (GTDB taxonomy): domain Archaea; phylum Asgardarchaeota; class Lokiarchaeia; order Sigyniarchaeales; family SOKP01; genus Loki-b32. The sequence continues at coordinate 10,083 of JAEOTH010000039.1, read as the reverse complement.
GTCTAAGAACACATCTTTTAGTCTCTAATTGATTCGGAATATCCATATGATTCTTTTAACTTATAAAATATATCTTATTAAATCTAAAATTTGTATTAATATATATAATTTCAAGTTATTACAATTAATCAAGATCATTAATGGCATACGACAATAGCCTTGTCAAAAATAGAGTCACAAACAGTATTATCTATAATTTAATTATTTTCTTGATTTTCTTTTTTTGGTTTATCTACTCCTCCTTTGATAATATCTCTATTCTACTTTTAATCTGCTTCATAATTTTTTTAACAATTTTTACTAAATTTATGATAGAACGGAAAAATGGCTTTGTTTTAAAAGAAAAAATTATGTATATCTTGCTTTTTTTCATCCCTTTTTCTTTATACGTAAATGTTATCCTATTTTACGATACTTCAATCACTATTTTCATTCCATTTTATAGTTTAATTGGTATTAAGCTTGATCATAATATTTTTTTGATTTTACTTTATTTTTCAATAATTCTACTCAAATTATTTGGAATTAAAATTTTCTTCTCAAGGAATATGAAAGTACTTGAAGAGGGAAGAGGGGATGAATTATTTATATTTTTTACAACAGACATAAATTACAAAAAGATAATAGTTTTAATAATTTTCTTTCCATTAGTAGCCTTTATTGAAGAATTGGTTTATAGGAGTCTATTTCTAAGTATTTTAACTTATTATCTTAATTGGGATTATATTTTAAGTATTTTATTTATTTCAATTATTTTTGGTTTAGTTCACTATTCTACATCGCAAAATTGGGGGCATGTAGTTTCCACACTTATATCTTCTATAATCTATTCACTTGCTTTAATTCAATTAGGCATATTATATCCTTGGATATTCCATTTATCAACTAATTTATTTGTTCTCTTATTCTATTATCAAGGAAAGAAAAAATTAAACCTAAATCTAAACCTAAATAAATTACCCTAGCCTAAATTACCGGAAGTTAAATATAAACTATGAAAATAGATTTTCGAGAAGCCAAAAGCATAATAACTAAGAGTAATATTCCATCAATTGATTTTGTCATAAATCCATATACTGGGTGTCAACATGGTTGCATTTATTGTTATGCAGAATTTATGATACGATTCACAGGTCATAAGGGAGATAAATGGGGCCAGTTCTTAGATATAAAAACTTTTGACTTTAATAAAATTAAACCCAAGAAGTATGATGGAAAGAAGATTTTATTGAGTTCAGTAACAGATCCCTATTTGCCTTTAGAAAAAAAGTATCAAAATACAAGAAAAATTTTAGAAAAACTTGTAGGAACGAGTGCTGAAATCTCAATTCTCACAAAATCGAAATTGGTTGTAAGAGATATTGATTTATTCAAGAAATTTGAAAGAATCCGAGTTGGAATCTCAATTAACACCCTAAATGATGAATTCGCGAGAGTAATTGAACGAGCAGCCTCTAAACCTACAGAACGATTAGATGCGGTGAAAAAAGTATCTGAAGCGGGGATTGAAACCTATGTATTTATATCACCTTTCTTTCCAGAGATTACTGATTTTAAAGCGATTATTGAAGAGGCGGTAGATTACACCGATAAATTTAGCTTTGAAAATCTAAATTTCCGACCTCATAATGTTCCCAGAATAATGAAAACTGTTAAAGAACATTATCCGAATTTAATTCTTAAATATAAAGAGATCCAAAAAGATCGGGCTTATTGGGATATTCTTGAGGATGAAATTATTAAATATTGTGAAATGAATAAACTCAATTATGAGATTCATTTTCATCATGGAGGATTTTCAAAAAGTTAAAACATTTTATAATATTATTACACATTAAAAGAGTACTTAAATTAAATGCCAAGCGGCGTAGTTTCTCACCAAGCACCCGGATTATTTTTAAAGGTAAAATATCCATATAAATTTGATGGAACAGCTTTATGCATCAGTGCATTTGTTCCTGATTTAAATATACTGGTAAATCCCTTTTTACCATTTTCATTTAGAAGTATTACTCATAGTCTTTTAGGTTTATTCATATATACTATTCCATTGACAATAATTTTAACAATACTATTTTGCTCTTACATTGGTCCATTTGTTGCTAACATTGCAAAGAGAAAGAGTAGAATATATAAACCATTGAAATTTTTTGGTATAGATGAATGGGATAACCTTAAGAAAAAAAAATATAACAAGAACTTCTTAATTGTCGCTACTTATTCTGCTTTGATTGGAGGATTAACACATCTTTTACTTGATCTTCCTGCTCATGGATCTATTGAGCTATTTTTTCCAATAATATTACCATCCCCCGATTTTTTATTATATTCTTTGGTAGATTTTGGTCCTATTAATATTGGTCCTTTTGTAATTAATCGGGATTTAACAGTATATCAACTTATTTGGTTTATTGAAGACATAATCGCATTAGTTATCTCTCTTTATCTTCTTAGATATATTAAGAAACATAATTTGATTAGTAAATGGTACGAGAAAACACTAGAGGCAAATTGATAGTGGATCCTGCTTCAAATGTTAATAAAAAACAAGAAATTATTGCCTATTTCCTTTTAATTATAACTATGGTTATTTGGGGTGGTACTTGGCCATTAGGAAATTGGTTAGTATCTCCAGATCTAGAAGGAGCAACAATTCCTCCATTGATGATAGCAGCAATCCGATATTTTTTAGCAATAATTTGTTTTTTTCTCATTCTTAAATTTAAAGAAGGAAGTTTAAATTGGCAATTTGCGAAGGAAAATTGGAAAATCTTAACATTAATGGGATTCTTATCTGTAACAGTTTATCAAACCGGTTATCTTGTAGGAGAAATCTTCGTTTCCGCAAGTGATGCTAGTATAATGGTCGCAACAAATGCTATTTGGGTGGTAATTCTTTCCAGTTTATTTCTAAAAACAGAATTATTTACATGGAAAAAAGCTGCTGGAACACTTTTAGCATTTTTAGCGGTTATCCTCGTTGTAGGATTTTCTCCAAATGTTGATGTCTCAAATCGAATTCTTGGAGATATATTAATCTTAGCTGCGGCATTTGCTTATGCAACATATACTGTTACATCGCGACATTTTTTAAATAAAACTAAAAGCAGGACTGAATTCTATCAACCAAGCTCTATATGGATAATGACTTGGGTATCATTTTTTGGATTTATAATAACTACTCCAATAGCTTTAATTATTAGCCCTGAATTTCTTAATCCCCTCGAGTATTTTACTATTCCTGCCGGTATTTGGATTGGAATTGCCTACTTAGCATTCCTATCTACAGTTGGAGCATATACTTTTTATTTAGAAGGAGTTAAACGCTTAAATGCTAGTAGAGCGGCTATATTCCAAACATTAGTGCCATTATTTGGAGTAATGCTCTCTGCTATATTTTTACAAGATAAATTCGATGTATTTATCTACCCTTTTTCCCTACTATTAGTAATACTAGGAATAACACTAGTAAATTTCAAATCTTCTTATCATAAAGGAGAAGAACATATAAAAAATGAGAAAAAATAGTGGTATTCCGATAATTTTGAACCTGAAAACTTACTTAAGATTTTTTAAGAGTGATATTATATCATAAAAGAATAGTTGTTGATATCAATTAATTCAAAAATAAAGTCTTATACCTTCAATATATCATCAACTATATGTTTTTATATTTGAACTTTTTTCTCCTAATTAGAAAATGAATGAGAAAAAGGATTTATATGAACTTTTAGGTGTGGAAAAAGACTCTACAAAGGAAGAAATTAAGTTAGCATATAGAAAATTAGCTAAAAAATATCATCCAGATCTAAATAAATCGGATCCTGACGCAAAAGAGAAATTTATACAAATTAAGGAAGCATATGACACATTAATAGATCCTATAAAACGTAAAACCTATGATCAGTTAAAAAATAACCCTCAAACCTTTGATTGGAGTGATCTTTTTAGAACAACAGATTTTAGTTTTTTTAGGGAAATATTAAGTGAAATTTATAGAAATAGAACGCCGTATTATAAGCCTCCTCCTGAAGGTATGTATATTTAAATTTTTAAATTATCTCATTTATTACTCATTAACTATACAAGAGTTAATCATTTCTAGTACGACATTGGAGAAAGTCAAAAATTAAGTTAAAATAAAGTTGATATTTATGAATAGGAAATGAGTGATCTGAATTAGGGGCTACTGCTAGTTCTGAATTAGGTATTAAGTTATGAATTTTCAAAACCTCCTCTACAGGTGTTACATCACGATCTCCGTGAACAATTAGGACAGGTAAATTAATATTTTTTACTTTTTCTTTAGGAAATTCTTCCGGATTCAACCAAACTTTTGAGATTCCTGTAATAAACGTTTTCCAGTAATCAGGTCCATATACAACAGAAAAATTTTCTTTAACGTTTGGGAGAAAATCTTTCCACGCTTCTTCTAATTGTTGGAAGTTTACAACACCCATTTGTTTAAAACCCCAACTATTTAATGCTTTTATGTATTCTTCTGATATTTCAATTAATACCCCTGAAACCACAATGGCTCTAATTAAATCAGGATAGTGTAAAGCAAGCTCAAACGCAATTTGTCCTCCATCACTATGCCCACATATTAAAGGTTTTTCCAAGTTTAATGTATTGATTAATCCAATAATATCTTCCGCCATTAATTTATAACTAAAATTACCAGTGGGGTTATCAGTTTTCCCATGACCTCGGCAATCTGGTGCAATAACAAGAAAATGTTTAGAAAGCTCAGGAATTAAATTTTCCCACATTTTTGAAGTACCAATTCCACCATGAAGTAAGATAATAGGATAACCTTTTCCTTGCTCCAGATAATACATATTTATTCCATTTGTTAATACATAACTTTCTTTTAATTCACTTTCCGAAATAATTAATCACAAGTTAGACTACTTTTTTTTATAATTATAATATTTTATCTGAAGTATTTAACATTTTTACATTTATGATAAGTCTCCTCCGGAATTATGTATATCCACAAATTTCTTATAAATTAATAATTGAAACTACAAAAAAGAACTGAAAATTATACAAAATTCACAAATCAAGCTTCCTTATCAGAGAAAAAGAGATATTAAAAGAATTTATTTAAAGATTTTTTCGAAATCTTTATTCGTTCATTATAATTAATCCTTCTCTCAAATGAATTTTCATTGAAATCAGCCGCTGAGTTTAATATAATCTCTTGAAGAAATCTCTGAATTATTTTTAATGAAGATAATATAAATTTATGACTTCATTATTTCATTTAAAGTTGGTCTGATAATTATGATTTAATTTTAATATAGGTGATATTATGGATAATTCATCTAAATCTAACTTAGTTAATAAGATAAAAACTGAATATAATAAAAAATTAAAAGAATTAGAATCTAAATTAGCACTAAAACATAAAGAATTGAAGCAAATTGAAAATGCAATTATTCATGACACAAAAAAGATTAATCATTCTAATCTTGGTAAATTGAAATCAAAAAAAGCCGAAATAAATACAGCTATATTATTATTAAAAAAAGAAATTAAAAACATTCGGAAGAAAAAGAGTAGAAAGCTAAAAAAATTGTAAATACTTTCTTAATACCTAATTGAATATTATTATTTAGAACGTATATAATATCAAATTCAGTCAGATTGCTAATAAAGCAAAAAACTTTATATAGCTAAATATCCTATTTTTTTTCCTATAGGTTAATTGAGAGAGAAATCCAAAAAAACAGGAACAAATAAAAAACATGGAAAGTAAAGAAAGAAATACCATTATAGGGGTCATATCATTTCTTATTGGAATAATATTAATGATGTTCATTATACCATTTTTAGTAAGTTTCTTTTCTTTCCCATCATTATTCATAACTCCATATGAATTTTTATTTTTCAATCTATTTATACTAGCTAATACATTATTTTTATATGGCTGTTTTTTAATAAGACCAATTAGAACCTTGAAGGGAAAAGAGTATCTTGCTAAAGGAACACTAATTATTGGAGGAGTTTTAATTATTTTACCTTTAATCGGAGCAGGTTATCAGATATTTGTTTATTTGCAATATCTCTCAATGATGTTTGTTTTAATGGAAATTATTCCATTTATCATATTACTTATACCTGGAGTTGCGTTGTTCATTCACGGATGGTTTTTACATCAAAAACCCCGAACAGAAAATATAGATTGATTATTAATTTAGATAAATATTGATCCTTCGAATATAAAATAAGTTTTTCCTTCTTCCAATATGTTTTGTCATCATTTGCAACATATTATTTACTGGAACCTTATCAAACTTTTTCACCATTGTTAAATCTTTATTTAACATTAAACTATTCAGGTACTAAAATTATTAATCCTTATGATTCAAAACGTGGTGTTATTTTGAAAAAAAAATTATTAAAAAAAGTAAGATAATGTAAATAAAACAAGAATTATAAATTGAAAATTATGCTTGAATTCGATATATGGGAACTTTATAGAATGATGTTGCGCAGTCGTCTTTTTGAGAATGCAGTAATGAAGTTATGGGAAGAAGGAAAAATTACTGGTGAGATGCACCTTGGAACCGGAGAGGAAGCGATCGTAGCGGGAGTAGTTTCACAATTAATAGACGGTGATGCTATCGCAGTCACTCATCGAGGGACCCCCCAATTCATCATGCGAGGAATAGATCCTGTTTTATTATTACTCGAATTTTTTGGGCATCCTAAAGGACTCTGTAAAGGACAAGGTGGGCATATGCATCTATTTTCAAAAGAACATTTAATCGCCGCTTCGGGAATTGTAGGTTCATCAGGTCCAGCAGCAACAGGGTTTGCATTAGCTTTGAGTTATAAAAAGCAAAATAATATTGCTGTTGCATTCTTCGGAGAAGGAGCAATTAATCAGGGAATGATGCTTGAATCAATGAATTTAGCATCTGTATGGAACTTACCAGTTCTTTTTGTTTGCTGTGATAATAATTGGGCAGTTACGACTACTACAAATAAGAGTATTGGAGGCACCCTAATAGATAGAGCCAAAGGTTTCGGGATTGAAGGATGCAGTGTCAATGGAACCGATGTAGAAGCAGTTTGGGAATTGGCAAACGAAGCACTATCAAAAATACGGAATAATGGTGGTCCTCAATTTATTCACGCAACTTGTACGCACTTGGAGGGACATCTTCTTGGAGATTTACTGCTCAGACATAATCGAGACCCTGTCTTGATGGCTGAAACTGCAGATTCTCTCAAACAATATGCAGGTGAAAGTTTAAATGAAGTTCTCATGCTTTTGCGTAAAATTGGAGGACAAACTAAAAAAAAGGGGGATCCTATAGTTTTCATTAAAAAGAAATTAAAAGATGATGCAGATCGCCTTAAATTGATAGAGGAAGAAGTAACGAAACAAATTGATCAAGTAGTCAACAATGCATTAGAAATTTCTAAAGGAGGGATGAAAAATGACTAAGATGAAGTTTGCCCAAGCGATCGAAAGTGCGATCGCGCAAGCTATGGAAGAGGATGATAACATTATTATTATGGGAGAAGATGTGCACACATTGCGGGTAAATCTTTTCGCACGATTCGGTAAAGAAAGAGTGAAATACACACCTATAAGTGAAAGTGGTTTTGTTGGTGCTGCTATTACTGCCGCTATGGCAGGCTTACGACCAATTGCGGAAGTTATGCTTGTAGATTTCATTGCTGTTACAATGGATGCCATTCTTAATCATGCAGCGAAAATTGAATTTTTTTCGGGGAATAAATGGAATGTTCCTCTCGTTATCAGAACTGCTTGTGGTGGGGGGTATGGTGATGCTGGACAACATGAACAGAGTTTATGGGGTTGGTTAGCTCATATACCAGGGCTATCAATTGTGGTACCATCAAATCCCGCAGATGCAGGTGGATTAATGCTATCTTCTATCTTTGAAGATAATCCGGTAATTTATTTCGAACACAAGCTGTTAGCTGATTATTGGATGGAAAACATGGCTATAGGAGGGAGAACGACAGTTTCCTTTGATATTCCAGAACAAGGAGCAGAAGGAGAGGTACCTGTTAAATGGGAACCGATTTCTCTCGGAAAACTGAATTACATGAAAGAGGGAAACGATATCACATTAGTTAGTCTCGGAGTGAGTGTACATCGATGCATGGAAGCTGCTAATATCTTAGAAGGGAAAGGATTATCTGCCGAAGTCTTGGATTTAAGAAGTGTAGTGCCGCTTGATATAGAAAATATAAAAAAATCCGTGGAAAAAACAGGAGCAGTAATAATTGTTGATGAAGACTACATGCGATTCGGACTTTCTGGTGAAATAAGTGCTTCACTTTTAGAAGAAGGCCTATCATTTAAATATGGCCGTGTCTGTACTGAAAATACCATTCCTTATTCAATAAAATTAGAAGAACAAACACTCCCAAATACTAAGAGAATTGTCAATTGTGCTCTTAAAGTTTTAAAGAATTAGTGCTTTATTATTTAATATTTTATTTTTCTAATTTAAGTGAGCCTACTCGAGAATTCTTGAAAAAATTAAAGCTTATTCTAATGATGTAAAAATCTGATACTAAAAAAAATAAAATTAGTAAATGACCATTTCTCATTTACCCATTTTTTTTGAGTTTTTTCACAACGATATTTATCAATCTATTTGTTTTAACAAATACACTTTTTCTTTATAGCGTTTTTTTAATAAGACCAATCAAAACATTAAAGGGAAAAAAAAATCTTGCAAAAGGAGCAATGATTATTGGGGGGATTTTAATTATACTACCTCTAATTGGAATGCTGTATATCCTCTTTACATTATTTCAAGTTTTTATGCTTTCTATTCTTTATTTAACAGAGATTATTCCATTTATCTTACTACTTATTCCTGGAGTCGTTTTATTTATACACAGATGGTTTTTATACAAAAATCCCAGAACTGATAATATTTAAAAAAATAAAAAAAAATAATAATATTATCTATCTCCAAACGTTTTTACTACTCATTTTTTACTAAATGAAAAGCTTTTAAGTCTCTCTAGCGATATTTTACCTTTTTTCAAAAGTATCCTAAGAACCACACCTATTATAGCTAGACCCCCAATAATGGAAATGACTACTATAAGTGCTATAACCGCTGGATCTATTCCACCTGGAGGTCTTGGAGCTATTGGTAAATAATCTATACTTCCTGCAGAGCCACCTATATATGTATAAGGGTTATCTACAATTCCATCATTATTAGCATCTGGACCTGTATGATTATCCCAATAATTACCAATTGTAGTACTGTTCCAATGGTTATTAGAATCATCATCAATGGCATGTTTCACATTATTTCGAAAGAAATTCAAATAGAATAAGTTATAGTTCCCCGAGGTTAGTTCAATACCAATAGTATTATTATCTAAGAGATTTTCAATAAATAAATTGTAATCACAGCTTTCTACTAACTTTATCCCAGCATCTCCATTATTCTGGATTTTATTTCCTGAAATTGTGTTATTTTCACATCCTGATTCTAATTGTATTCCCTGATAGACATTATTATTGATTGTATTTCCCAGAATTGTGTTATTCTCACAATTCAAGAAGAGAAAAATCCCATATTCGTTATGATTTATAGTATTGTCTGAGAGTGTATTGTAATTAGAACCCTCTTCTAATTGTATCCCTTGATAGTTATAATTAACCACATTTTCTGAAATGCTATTATTATTGGACTCATCATCTAGCACTATTCCGTTTTCGTTATTGTTGATATTATTTCTAGAGATCGTATTATAATTACAATTTAAATCGAAATCTATTCCAATATCACCATTATTATTTACATCATTTTCTGAGATTGTATTATATTCACAAACCTCCAAATATATTCCATCAAATTCATTATTGTTTATTATGTTCTTAGTGATAGTATTATAGTTACAGTCCAAATAGATATACATCCCGGAATCGGTATTGTAGCTCACATTGTTTTCAGCGATTAATAAATTTTCGCAATCAGTGTCTAAATAAAGCCCGTCGTAATTTCTAGTTAAAGTATTTCCAGTAATATTTATGTAATCACACTCAAATAGATATAATCCCGC
>JAEOTH010000038.1 GCA_016839915.1 Promethearchaeota archaeon | reverse complement strand
CACACCGTTGAATTAATTAAGAAACTTTTAGATGAAGATAAAATTTCTATCAATTCAGAATTTCAAAAAACAGTAACTTATCATGATCCTTGTCACTTAGGACGCCATATGGGGATATATGAAATCCCAAGAGATGTGTATAAAAAAATTCCTGGAATTAAATTAGTAGAAATGCAACGAAACAGAGAAAACGCTTGGTGTTGTGGAGCAGGTGGAGGTGTGAAGATAGGATATCCCGAATGGTCGGTAGATGTCTCAAAAGAGAGGTTAGAAGAAGCTAAAGAAACAGGTGCTTCTGTAATATCTTCAATATGTCCATTCTGTAGAACAAACTTGTCAGATGCAAATGAAAAGTATAATATGGATTTTGAAGTAATAGATCTGTTAGAAATTTTAGATAAACTAGAGATCGAAGTTAATAAATAGAGATAAAAAAAAGATATTTTATTCTAATTTTTTTAATTTTTCAATATTCTAATTGCTCTCCTAAAGCCATTCTACATAAATCGCTTAATAAATAATTTTTAATTCCTTTTCTTTCGACTCTATTTCCAAGAGCTTCTTTACACATGGAACAACTATAAATACACGCTTCTGCTTTATGTTCTAGCATATCATTGATATTATCATTTTGAGTTTTTCGTAATAAAGCTTTCTTTCCTAAAGTTGCCAACAAACCCCCACAACACAATGCATTTTCTCTATCAAATTTTCTCGCAACTCGTTCAACGCCTATTAAAGCACATACTTTATCTACCCATTTTTCTATTTCAGGAATGAAACGATTTGAGCAAGATCTCTGATAAGCCATTTTCATATTAAGTTTATTTATATCTGCTTCGTGATCTTTCATATAATTATAAAGATATTCATAGATATGGATGGGCTTGAATCCTTCTGGAAGTTCTATATTGTTTCGTGAACAATAAGATGTATAAAATCCATAGCACTCATCATGAAAACAAATCATTTCCTTAATTCCTTGCTTTTTAATATTATCTAGTATAATTGGAGCCCTTTCTTTAATGATTGAATCTCTCGCATAATGATGATACATTAAATTGCAAAAGTAGTCTCGACCACTAACATATTGTATATTATCAAATAATTGACCCTGCATATTTTTATAATTAATTTTAGCTAATCCACATTTGTTTAATACAGGTTCATTTGGATCTATCTCTTTTAGCCTGACTTGATCATGAGGAGTATAAGTGTTAATTGTTCTTTCAAGGATATGAGGATCAATTTCCAAGGAATTATATTTTTCCTGCAAATTTGTAATCAAATCAAAAGGATGAGAGTTATAAGGACAATACTCATCACACGCAAAACAAGTAACACACTCTGATAAGACATATGAGTCTTCTTCATTTATCATTTTACTTATTTCTGTTCGAGCATCTTCAGTATTACTTAATTCAATCCATTGACAGCGAGTTAAACAATCTATATTTTCACATTTAACACAATTGGTTTTATCAAACATTTATAATCATATTGGATAAATTTATTGATTTTATTAATGTAAAAGTTAAATCAAAAATGAATTAATAATCTTATCCAAAAAATAAAAAAAAATTTTTTCTTATAGAAGAAAATCACTAATCAAAATAAGATTGTTAAAAGCCTAATTCTTCTCCCAAAGCAAGTCTACATAAATCGCTCAATAAATATGATTTTAATCCTTTTCTTTCCACCTTAGATCCTAACGTTTCTTTACACTGTGGGCAAGTAAAAACACAAACTTCCGCGCCATGATCAAGCATATCTTCAATATTTCTAGTTTGAGTAGGTCTTACTAAAGCAGACTTTCCGAGTGCTGTAAATCCTGCAGAACAACATAAAGCATTTTCTCTATCATATTCTCTAGCAACGCGTTCAACTCCAATTAAATCACAGATTTTATCCACCCATTTATCTGTTTCGGGTATAAAACGATTAGAACAAGATCTCTGATAAGCTATTTTCATGCCAAGCTTCTTTATCTCTGCCTCGTGATCTTTTAAATAATTATAAAGATATTCATAAATATGAATTGGCTTGAAATCTTTTGGAAGTTCAATGTTATTACGGGGACAATAAGACGTAT
>JAEOTH010000159.1 GCA_016839915.1 Promethearchaeota archaeon | reverse complement strand
TTCCAGCTTCAGCGATTAGAAGCATAGGTCTTCTGCCAAATTTATCACTTAATCTCCCCCATATAGGTGCAGAAAAAAGTGTAAAAATGGCATTTGTTGCAAGAAGTAATCCAATTACTAAAGGTGTGGTATTGTAGGTTTTTATAAGGGAAGGTAAATAAGGGATGATTATATAAAAACCTAGAATATCAACGAAAAGTCCTGTCCATAAAGCGAATAATTCAGGATACTTTCTTTTAACAGAATTTTCATTATTTTTTGCTTTTCCAAACTTAGAGTAATTTTGCTTCATAATTATGTTAAAATATAATCTTATTTGTATTTCGAAAAATAAAGAATTCCTTTTAAAATTAACATCTATAAAAAAAAATGGATTATTTTGTTAAAAATTCAATAATTATACTATTGACCTCTGGAGCTCTTGATAAAGGTGAATCATGACCAGCTTTATCTATAATCTTTAGAGTACTATTTGGAATTCTTTCATGCATTTCTTTCATAACTGCCATTGGCATAACTCTATCATGTGTAGAAGTAATTAGTAATGATTCATTTTGAATTTCATGCAACCTTTCTAATGTATGATGAGTATTAGCTGCTTCCGCCTGAACTCCAATATCTTCGACAGTTGGAGGATCAGTCATTCTATTTTCTATTAGATCCTCTACTGACCATAATCCATACCATTTTTTGGATGGTTCAGCTTCCATTTGTTTCCTAAATTTAATGTAGAATCCTCCTCTTGCTGATTGCCAAAAAGATTTTTTAGGATCTTCTTTACGTAATTTCAGATCTACCAAGCGCATATTTTTATATACCTCTGCTCCAGACTCATCAGGCTGTCCATAATTAGTATTGATTAAAACCATTTTTTTGACTCGGTCTGGATATTTTATAACAAAATTTTGGACTATCATTCCACCAAGACTCCACCCAATTATATGAACTTTATCAATTTCTAGATAATCCAATAAACCAGCAATATCATCAGCAAAAACTTCCATAGTATAAACACCTTTAGGTCTATCTGACTTTCCAGCACCCCTGTTATCAAATCTTATTATTTTAAAGTGTTCTGAAAAGGGTTTGAACTGGGCAATCCAAGTTTCTTTCTTACTTCCAAATCCATGCACTAATAAAATAGGTTCGCCTTCGCCTTTTATCTCATAGCAAATTTTAATTCCATTCACATCTGCAAATAAATTAGTCATAAAAATCAAAATTTATAATTTAATTAAAAAGTATTTGTATAAGCGTAATTCAAGATTTTAAAAAATCAATGATGTATGGATTAATTATATGAGGATATTCCAATATTGATTGATGAGCGGCATTTTCAATTACAATGAATTTACTATTAGGAAGTAGTTCATGAATTTTTTCATTCATTAATTTTGGGCATGATCTATCTTTATCAGCAGCAATAATTAAAACTTCATTTTTAATTTCATGCAATCTTTCATAGGTATTATGAGATGCTAAAGCTTCTGCTTGATGAATGATATCCTCTTCAGTTGGACCATATAGAGTTTTTTCTTCTACTAAGTCTTCTACAGACCAGATATTATGAAACTTTTTCTTAGGATCATCCTTCATTTGTTTCCAAAATCCTCGAGAATAACTTTGTTTTGCGCCTTCTAGAAAAACATTAAGTGGATCTTTTCTCCTTGCTTTAACACCCGCAATTGCATTTTTTTTATAAATTTCAATCCCCTGATCAGGTGAAATTCCTGGAGGTGTCATTCCTGCGATTGTATTGATCAATACTATTTTATTTATTCTAGTGGGATACATGATGGCAAAATTTTGTACAATCATACTTCCTAAACTATGTCCAACGATGTGAGTTCTTTTTATTTTAAGATAGTCCAATAATCCATTGATATCATTGGCAAGGAGTTCCATCGTATAAACTCCATCAGGCCTATCGGATTTTCCAGCACCTCTGTTATCAAATCTTATTACTTTAAAGTGATTAGATAAATCGCCATATTGAGCACGCCAATGTTCTTTTCTATCACTAAAACCGTGGACTAATAAAACAGGTTCGCCTTCGCCTTTTATCTCATAGCAAACTCTTATTCCATTAATATTTTCAGCAAAAAATTCGGTCATAAAGAAAAATATCCTTCTAAAATTATAATTCTATTGTAAATTAGATTAAAGAATTATCTTTGGTATCAAAGAAAGTTATTTTACACAGATTGGAAATCCACAAAATCTGCAATTACCATTAGAATCTAAAAAAATTTCTTGAATGCCTAAAATTTTTCTCTTTATAACTAATTTGGAACATCTAGGACAATATGTATCATCATATTCGGTACTGTGTAAATTCCCAAGATACACATATTTCAAACCAACATCCTTGGCAATATTATACGCATTATAGAGAAATTCTAAAGGTGTTGGTTCATTTAATCCATATTTATTTGATTCATAGTGTGGAAAGAAACGGCTTATATGATAAGGAG
>JAEOTH010000037.1 GCA_016839915.1 Promethearchaeota archaeon | reverse complement strand
CTGAGTTTTACCCCCTTGCATTCAGGGGACTTAAGCATCTGGGTGCTTATCTTTTTTACGTGTGGAGCAATCCTTATCTATTTCTATATAAAACAATTTCGAAAACGGAGGGATTAATTATATGGTAAAAGTGTTTTTAAATGACCAATCAGACGAGTATCCTGAATATGATAAGAAACAGAAGAAAGTTGCTATCAAACAAGAAGAGGAGAACCGAGATTACTTGGATATCTGGAAAATAAATCCTTCCTTTAAGGATGTTCATATCAAATATTCCATTGGAAAAACTATCTTTGTAATAACAATCACTCTCGCGATTATCCTTAGTATGTATGTTATGACACACCTATTACTTTTCTCAGTGGGCGTAGGAATCATGTTTTGTGTAGGATTTACCATCGTATTTCATGACGAGTTCTATTTTTTACGATATTTTTTTAGATTTCTTACAAGAGGGAAAACAATGTTGAATCCATTTGAGGATTTCGCTTTTTGGTATACCAAAGAGGATTTATCCACTTTATATATGTCAAATCGTAAAGACGCGGTTCATATCGTCCTTCGGATCTACCAGATTAAAGTGATTGCGGAGAATGTGGAGCCCGCAATTAAGCAATTTGTGAAAGCACTATCGCTTTCAAACGGTAGAATCTCGTACTCGTATCAAATTGTTCAGAAACCAATAACGATTCTTTCTACTACAAAACCAGATCGGGATCACACTCTTAAGTCGTTGCACTCACGGGGGGCTACTATCTATTTCTCAGTGTATACAAGGCAAAAAGGGCATCTTACTAATCGTGTCATTAATAAATTACAATATACCATCAGTCAATATTCCAATAACCTGAAGAGTAGCATTGTGAGTAATTTCCATCATTTCCAAGCGGTTCTTCTTTCCGGGAGCACCCTCATGAACGCAGTGCGCACGTTCTACCTGAAAGATAGGACTCCCATTTTTGAGTCTACCATAGATAAAAAGGGAGCTCTCCATAGTAATAATTCACATATGATCTGGAAATTTTTGGCTTGCATCGGGTTGCTCCTCTATTTTGATTATTTCTTCTTTCACTTGAGATTTCACTTCTTCTATATTTTAGCGATTAATGCAGGATTTATATTCATCTTTATTGTATTATGGTGGAGATCGTTAATC
This sequence comes from Promethearchaeota archaeon, assembly GCA_016839915.1. Taxonomy (GTDB): domain Archaea; phylum Asgardarchaeota; class Lokiarchaeia; order Sigyniarchaeales; family SOKP01; genus Loki-b32. The sequence goes on along the minus strand of JAEOTH010000037.1, from coordinate 30,038 downwards.
TATCAAGTAAGCAAATCAAAATTAATTAAAGCAGACAATATAATTGTCGCTAAACCGTTTGATGGTCTTAGATTTTACCACATTAGAAAATGCCCTTACAGCCTTTTTATGCATATAGACAATCATCTGTTGATTGGGACGAAAATGGTCAATTTAAAATATGTGCGAAGAAGACCGTTTTGTCTGCTTGGAAAATTCATTGAATCGCTCAACAATCACAAGATCAACTTTTCTTATACTCTAAAAAACCGCCCTATTAGTTTTTATGAGTTTTATGAAAATGGTCGGAGACACCTTCGAGAAACCCCTCATACAGTTCAGTATAAGCTCTCTCCAAGCGATTATGCAGTGTTTAACATCCAAAACAGGGATGATGAAAATAGATGGCTAAGAGCCCGCTCTGGTATGTGGTATACGATGCTTACTATGGGGGTTCATTCCTATAGGTTTATAGATGCTTCTCGGCTTACTGATGAGAATTTATTTCTCGAGATGGAGAATGAACTCATCGTCCAAATAGATGCGTTGAGAGGGGCATTCAACCTCAACTTCCAAGCATATGAAATTGAAGAGGTGAGGACTACACCTCTCATTTCGGGGATTCTTTTCACTGCTCTAAAGCAAAACCTCTTTCGACTTAATGGCACCCATCTAGACTATGTAATGTTTCAAGGAGCTAATATGCATCCCCTTGCCAATATCGTGAATATTCTCAAAAAAGGGGCACGCACCGAAATCGCGGCAGAATTTAACACTCCCTTGTATTTAGAAAATGATATTATGATTGGTTATACGATAAATACCGAAGTGCTGGAACGAGAAGTGCCATTCGGGTTTACTCGTGAGCAGTTGAATAATTTACTTATAGTTAATGGAGCACCTAAATATCGAGACCTCTTGGCTATGAAAGTCGTGTTAGAATTATTAAAAGTGAGTATGCCTTCTATTATATTTGATTTTTCAGGGGAATGGTCAAGACTGCTTTCCTCTTTAGAAAATACTCCCCTTCAAAAAACGATCCTCTATTTTCGGTATCGAAGTTCATTTATCGTGGATCCCATCAAATCAGACATCCCTTATGATAAGCACCACAGTGAATACTTAGAATATATTTATCATGCCTTTGGGTTAGCTCTCAAAAAAGAAGATCGCACTGTCGAGATGTTTCGGCAGACGATCCAAAGGAATCCTGAAATGGATTTAAGCTCCATTAATATGTCTCTCAAGAATCAGAGTGAGTGGGAACGATCCTCGGCAAGTGATCATCTACTCACCATCTTTGCAGATTTTGCCCCTGATGAGCTGAATTTCTTTAAAAAAGAAAATGTTATTGCCAATGATTTTGTATCCAGTAATAAGACGATAATTATTGACCTTTCCATATTTAATGAGCTCAAGAAGAAGTTATTTGTAACCTTCGTAATCCTTTCAAAACTCATTCATTATTGCGATCATCATGATGATTACCATCCCAAGATTGTGTATATTCCCTACCTAGACAACATTTTTGACTCTTTTTTCTTGGATCGAGGCAAAAATTATGATAAGATCGATATTTTCTTGGAACCATTAGTAAAAAAGGGATTTGGGCTTATCTGCTCGGCTCATCAAATAAAGAATCTTCACCCAAACGCTTTACATTATTTTTTAAATTACATGACCTTGCGGGCTACTAATAAATCTGACATTGCAATTTTACGAAATGTGATGAACCTACAGGAATTTGAGGGAACTGGATATTATAGTACAAGCAGAAAGCATGCCTATCAACTACAATACTTAAAAAATATGAGGGATAATATTGCCCTAGTCAGAAGAAATGATATCGACCAGCCATTTCCGGTTATTATCGATTGGAAAGATATCCAACGCCAACCTCCTTTACCCTATAAGAAAATTGCAGAATTCATGGAATCGCAAGGGTATGACGTAAAAACTTCTGAGAAAAAGATATTAGAGTCTGCTCAAGAAACCCTCTTTCAGATAGACCTAGGGCACTATTACATCTACATCAAGGAAATTATTAAATTCATGGACTATATCCAGAGAATTGACAAAGTAGGGAATTTATATACCCAAAAATTAAAGGAGTCTCTAAAAGAGTTCCTATATCCTGCAATTTCGCCAAAAACACAAAAAAAGGAGCATATAAAAAAGATACGGGACGGGATATTGGAAACTCTTATCAGACACGGATATTTAGTGGAAGATCATCCGAAAAGAGCGGGCGGAGGAGAGGCTCTACGAACTTCGTATTCGGTAGGGCAACGATACCATGAAGCTCTGAAAGATTATTGGAACGTAAAAGGAAGGGTAGATAATGAATTTCAAGCGGAAGTGTTAGACAAAGAGTCTGGAAGTTTGGATGAGGTTTTTCCAGGACAAAAAAGAAAATTTATTATTGTTAAAAAAGACCTAAAAGATGCATTAGTGCGTGAATTAACTGATCTCAATTATGACATGTTTAAAATTTATAGATATATCGAGATTGAAGATTTTTCAAACGCATTAAAGATAGAGCATGAACTTCTAAAACGATATCTGATGAGTGTCTGTCGTCATTATTATAATGCAGAAACCGTAGTACTTACTGAATTTAATTCATTCTTAGGAGTTTTGGGTACTTCTGAAGGATTTCCGTTTACGAAGCAAGAACTCATCAATTACATTGATAAACATCAATTTATTAAAGTGGAAGAAAGTGATATTGAATCATTAACGAAAGAAATCTATCAAGAAATATCTGAATTTTTTGTGAAGCTTCAAAATTATATCTATGGAGAGTGAGAAAACAATGCAAGAAGAACCCCAATTAGATGATATGTTAGAAAAGATAGTGTTTGAGGAAAAGAATTTGCAAAAATTGCGGAACGCCATAAATCGATTTCAATCTGGAGAGCTGTCAATCAAGGCATTTAGAGAACAATTACTTCTTCTACGTGTCGAAATTTTGGATGCATTAAAGTTATTTGTCCCGTTTCAAATAAATTTGGTAAGTGTAAATAAATCGGTCTCTGAATTTGCGGAAGAGGGTTCTAATTCATCTCAATTACAACAAGACCTGAAAGAGAGAAATGAGCTGTTAGAGACCATTGGTAGCCGACTCAATAAAATTTTCGAGAATCTAGCTAAAAATAAAAACACCTGAATCCCTTGCAGAGATAATCATCCAATAACTACAATTTTCCTTATTGAAATCATTTTGTTCAGGTTTGATACTGTAATTTAACTTGGTTTTATTTAATTTTTATTTTATCTTGTGAATCAATTTTTCCAAATAATAGAAGAATAACAAAGCATGTTAGTGCCCATATAAATCATATGTTTGAAACCAAGAATCAATAACTAGTAATATTTAAAGGAAAAAATCACCTGTTTTTCACCTCTTTTTTATTTAAATATACACACAAAACTTTATGTTAAATCTAAAGAAAGCTCTTAGAATTCATAAAAAAACAAATAAAAAAAATGACTATCTCGGAAGAAGTAATTACCGATGTTGTAGTATCGTTAAATAAGTTATTTCCCAATTCTACTGATCAGTTTATTAAGCCATTTGAGAAATTGGGAGATCCCGATATTTATAATGGGATGTGTCTTGACTTTAAATTATGCGATAGAGAACAGAAAAATAAGGTAACACCTATTTTACGTGTAGCAAAACTAGGAGATGCTGAAGAGATTGTTGAGATTTACAAGGAATTATACAACAGAACATACCCATACAAGGAGATGGAAGATGTAGATGAGGTACGAAGGATGATACAAGATCCGTCTATTCAATGGATTATCTATCAAGATCCTTCTTTTAATATCGCTGGTTGTATTACATTTGTTTTAGATTTTGACAATAGGAGAGGATATATTCGGGGCTTCATGCTGAAAAGGAAGTATCAGGGGATTATTGATATCACAAAAGCAATGATCGGCTCCATGCTTGGGATGATCCATCATTTCAGGAATACAATCTTTAATTGGTATGTAGAAAACAGGACTGCTCATGCGAAATCACAGTATTCAATGTGGGTTTGTGGCATTGCTCCTATTGGATTTTATCCTAATAAAGATGTATTTCTAGGGAAGATTGAATCAGACTTAATGCAAATATTATATGATGAAAGGGCTTTAAAACAATATAGATCAGAAGAATTACCGCAGATTATCTCTTGCGTGGAAACGTGTTATCTTTATTCAGAAAGGCGTTATGATTTAGGGAGATACAAACTTGTTAGCCCAAAAAATAGACTTGATTTCCACAAAATTAAAACAATTAAAAGAAATCTTGTAAAACATGTATCAAAAGACAAATATGGTTATGAAGCAATTCATTTTACCCTCAAAAATTCGACTTCATATTTTAAATTTTTATATACACCTCATGTCCAGAATTTTGAAAAAACAGAATATAGAGTAGCCAATCTGGAAGAGCTTTATGTTTTTGTTAGAGAATTTATCAAATGTGGAAGAGAATTAGGCATTCGTTATTGTGAAGTTTTTATCTCTGCATATAAACCTTCTCATCAAAAATTATTTCATGATGCAGGATTGCTACCTAGAGGATATATCCCTAGCTGGAAATATAACCTTGAAAATGAAACGTTTGAGGATCACATACTTTTTAATTTGTTTATTGGTCCAATCGACTGTAGCATTCAGCTAATAGATGAAGGTAAGGATTTATTGGGGGCATTAGAACTTAACCCTCAAGTATATAAAATTGAAGAAAAATCAAAGCCAATAAAAGTATTAGAGAAGCTTAAATCTCATCCAATTCGTAAGATTATTAAAAAGAGCTTAGCTATTGGTATAATCGGTTATATCTCTCTTATTTTTATAAGTGCTATTGTTGCTTTTTTTACTGAACCAGAGGCATATATGATGTGGCGAAATACCATAAGTGATTTAGGATCGTATCTGTTTACTCCATTTCCAGGGCTTTTTGATACTGCTTGTATTATGGCAGGCGTTATAACCATCCCATATTATTTTTCACTGCAAAAAAAGATAATCTCTCAAATTACCTCTTTGGAGAAAAGTATTACTATTAAGACTCCGTACCTTGGCAATATCTTGTTAAAGACAGGAGTTATCATTGGTGTCTGTGGAGGTATCGGATATATTTTCGTGGGAGTGTTCAGCTTGGAACGTGCAGGACCAAATAACATTATCCATGGGCTCTTTGCGGGAGGGGCTTTCTTAGGATTTGTAATTTCTATTATCCTATTTAGTCTCTATATTATTTTCTTTCAGAATAGAATTCCACGATCATTTGGTATATTTGGTATTGTAGCCCCACTTACTTTTTTTGGATTATATTGCATTTTAATTGATCCCTTAATTGAGTGGTTACTATTAATCTCGATTTTAAGTTTTAGTGTTCCTATGGGATTATGGTCTTTTCTCAAATAAACTCATTTTTTTCTTTAAATAGAGTTGAAAGATCAATTTCTTAATTTATAATTTTTCATAGGAGTAGAATATGTTATGCAACAAGTAATAATTAAACCTGAACATAGACCAGAAGGAGAACTCATTAAGGTTAAAGACACGATAGATGTAGTCAAAATAACAGAAACGCTTGAATCACTCCTATTTATCCCGTGTATAAATATTCGGTCGCGCATCATTTCTGAATTGGTAAAATATCTTGAATCAAAATTTTTACTTACTGACTATAAGATTAAAGTATTTATCGCATATCAAGATTCAGTGCCTTGCGGATTTGTAGTATGCCAGATTGATCCTTACTACACTAGTTATAGTAGAAAATGTGGCACATTTGGATGGCTTCACGCGGATAATCTTGAGGTCTGTAAGGAATTAATGAGGCAATGTGAGAAGTTCATAAAGGAAAATAGAGTTAGAAAACTTAGAGGTAATATCAATTTTCCTAAAAATATTGGCGGAATCGGGATTCAGTTCCAAGGATTTGGCCAGCAAATTCTTTATGGTGTTGCCTTTAATCATCATAATTCAAAAATTTTAAATTATTTAGATCAATTAGGATATGTTCGAGAGTCAGAATACACTTGTGTACGTGTTGAACAGCAAACATGGGATAAAGGAAAGAAAATCGATGATGATATTGAGTTTCGATACTTTACCTTGAAAGAATTGTATTCTATGGCAGACGATATTCGTGGACTTGCGAAAAGCTCTTTTTTTGAGATTTTGCCTGATTCTTCAGGACAAAATCGTATTTATGAATTTTTTGAAGCATTTTCTCAAGTCCCAGAATCTTTTAAAACATTACCACAAAAATTCAATCCAAAGAATTATACAAATACGCCTCACTTTTTAGACGCGTGGGAAACCTGCGATCTTGAAAAAATCGAGATTTGGGCACCATTAGCGTTTGATAAAAACTCAGGTGAACTTGTAGGAGCGCTACTTGGACTCCCTGATCTATTTCAAGTATGGAAGGGTGAAGCGTTAACTCGTGCTAATGTAGATACTGCCATGGTTAAAAAAGGATACTATGGAAAAGGTGTCTTTTCAGCGTTGAATAATATTGGACAGCAGACTGCAAGAATTTTTGGGATCGATTATTATGAAGGAACTGCAATCTGGTCAAATAATGAACGAGCAGTGAATACGATATTTCCTCATTGTGCGCCAATTAGGAAGCATATGCTTATGCAAAAACGTGTATAATCCAACCTTATTTTTTTCCTTTATATATAACTGATCATAGATCTCATAAAATATTTTATTACGTGTAAAAAATGACCATTACTCTAGTAAAAATTTCATGTTTGAATGATAGACTCATTCCGTTAGGGTTAGCATGCCTTCAAGCATATCTAAAGCAGCATGATGTTGACGTGAAAGTGTTCAACTTTAGGACTTCAGATTACACTTTACCTAAAGTAGCTTCCGATCCCCTCATTCAACTTAAACCACCAGTGTTCATTATGAATCATCAGGATTTTCCGCTTTTAATTCCTATTGTGGATACTATTCTTCAAAGGCAGGAATTAGACCTCACTCGAGGGATTTTTTCCAACATTCTTAAAGATTATGCAGAACGATTAGGTGAGCCTATAGAAATAACTCGGGAGCGATTCGATTCGATAATAGCATATGTACAAACGATAATCCCTCAAATTATCAATAAAAGTTCAATTGTTGGATTTTCAGTGAACTATCTCAACATTCCAGAGATCATTATTGCTTCAGCTCTAGTAAAACTGGAAGCTCCAGAGATTCAATTAATATGGGGTGGGCCAACTATTACGCAATCGCAAGATGCTTTCAGACTCTTTCTTCTAAAGCATGTCTGTGATGGGTTGGTAATCGGTGAGGGTGAAGCACCCCTATTAGAGATTGCCCAAGGAAAAGATCTACGCAATATTAGGGGTGTGATGAGTATAGATGAGAATAATAATATTTCTTTTACGTCTGGAATTCAACTTGATATTGATTCTCTTCCCACACCTGATTATAGTGATATTCCTTTAGAAACTTATTTTCAGATTGCTTCTGTCTACCGCTCACGAGGGTGTACCCATAGGTGTAAGTTCTGTGCTGAATGGAGGCTATTTGGGCCAAGATTTCGCGTACGCTCTGTTGAGAAAGTTATGGAAGATATTGAAACTATAATAAAAAATCATAGTCCCCAGTATATGATCTTTGGAGAATCATTAATCAACGATGATCTTACTTACTTCGAGAGAATGTGTGATGCCATGATAGAAAAGCAATTTGAGATGAAGTTTGGTACTCATTTCAGGGCAAATATTACTCCTTACCTTGCAAAGAAATGTTATAATGCGGGATTTAATGATGCTTGGGTGGGATTTGAAGCGTTTTCTGATGAAGATCTGAAAAAGATGAATAAAGGGACAAATGTACACCAAAACATATCTACAATCAAAAATCTGACACAAGCGGGCGTAAATGTCATTGCCATGTTGGTTGTTGGATTTAATGATCTGCAAGAAGAGGAAAAAAACAACCGAAATATTCTTGAAATTATCACCCGCTTTTCAAAGGAGAGGAGAGTAGGAGAAGATGGGAAGATATATCCATTATCAATCCAATGGCGCCCTGCCCCAATTTATCTTGTCCCGGGATCCATTGATTATAAAGAAAAAATATATAACCAAACTTGGACTTGGAAGTGTAAGTATAGAGCTCCTAATACTGAAGATCAAATTGGGGATTTAGAACGAGGACTATTAGATATCCCTTATGAATTTGAACGCCCCATTCCAGATGAGACGGTCGGAAGGCTCATGAAAAGGATTCAAGAAGCAGATCGCACTTCACGCTTTGCAATAGGAGGTCTTGCCCAGCATATCATTAGTTATTTTATGGAATCCAGAAGAAAACACAGAAAAAGTAGAAAAATTGAACGAATTGGTGTTATTGCTCAAAGATACGAGAAAAATATTATAAAAATCTAACCACATTTTTCAAATTAAAAACTTCCACTTTTTTTAGAACTTCCATGAAACAATCGGAACTACAATTATTTATGCTTTATATCTCAACATTTATTTAGTTAAAAAAAAATAAAAAGTAAATTTAATGAGGAGTTAGAGATGGCACAATATATTTGGAAAGTAATTGGCGCGGGTGGTGTTTTAACACTATTGAGTGTGGTTCTTCCGTCAGCTTTTTTCATAGAATCTGGGGCGTGGGTTTTATTATGGTCTATTGGTATTATATGGGGAGGTGACATTTATGGAGATCAAATTATAGGTTTTATTGAGGATAGTAGGTATATGCCAATTGGAGTAATTACAACAGTATTATTAATAATAGCATTGATATCAATGGCTATATCAGCTAGAAATACAAAAAATGAGAAAAATTTCAAACTAAATGCAGGATTGAGTTTATTTGGTGGTATATTAACCATCATTGGTCCAATTGTATATTATTTCTGTTTGGCAGCAGTAATCCCTGCCGTCTTTTGGGTTGATTTTCTCCCATTTATAGGAGTATTTCTTCCATTCATCGCAGGCATTTTAGGAATTATAGGTGCTATATTGGCAACAAGATCCAGGAAGTAAATTGTATATTTCATAAAATCCTAAACTATTTTTTTTTATTAGACATTAAAATTCAAATAGATAAAAATAAAAGAGTTCAGCGAATTAGGAACACTATAGTTAAAGAGCACAAAAAACACTTTAACCAGTAACGAAAATCATAATAGCTTAAAAAATTAACAAAGAAATTTCCAAGATATCTTGTTCTAAAAAGGAAATTTGTATTTACTTAATCCAAGTTCATTTTGCATTATCTTAATATCTTTCTGCAAACTCTTATTAAGAGGAATTCCAGTGTTCTTTTTATCTATCTCCGCTAAGTATTCCTTTTCACCAGCTGTATAAATTTGTTGTTCACCAGGTATCCTCCTTGAATTCCTGAGTTCTCTCATAATGTTACCAGCAGTCTTTTCAAACGATTTAACGCCTATAAAATTATCAATATTTATTGCTAAGAAAAAATGTCCAACCTTTAATCTCTTTTGTCCATTCTCAACCATTCCAAGGGTATCTTGTAGGTAAATCCCTTCCTGTAAGGCGGCTGAAAGAAGTTCTACAACTGTTGCATAACCGTATCCCTTATAACCCGCTGTATCTTCACCCTTACCTCCTAATGGTAATAAAGCCGCTTTCCTCTCTAACATTTGATCCAAAACTTCATTCGGATCAGTCATAATTTCACCTTTATCATCAATTACAGTATTTTTTGGGAGAGGTTTGTTAATTCTCGCATACACTTCAACTTTTCCTCTTTGAATAATTGAGGTGGCACAATCTAGAAGATATGGAAATTCCTCATCAGTTGGGGCTCCAAAAGTCAAAGGATTTGTTCCTAACATCGGTTCACTTCCGAAAGTAGGAGGGATAGACGGTCGTGCATTAGTTGTAACTAACCCAATCATCCCTTCTTTAATTGCCATTAAAGAATAGTAGCCTGCAATACCAAAATGCGTTGAATTTCGAACCGCCACAGCACCTATTCCATACTTTTTTGCCTTATCAATAGCCATCTTCATCGCTTTGTATGCTATAACATGTCCCATACCGCAATTTCCATCCAACAGGGCGGTGGTAGGACCCTCCTTTATGATATCCACTTTTGTTTTAGCTTCATAAATCCCTTCCTTGATACGATCATAATACATCTTACATCTCTGAATACCATGTGATTCTATTCCTCTTAAATCGGAGGTAATAAGAACATTTGCAATAATTCCAGCATCTTCCTTAGGAACTTCTAAGCCAATAAAAACATCTCTCATAAAACTTTCAAGAGTATGAGCATCTACATAAACACTCTCTTCTAACATTCGAGTATATCACCTTAAGTATTTTTCTGCATCTTAAAATTTTGCTATAGTTGAGATAGATAAGTATTTTCGTTTAATTTATTATATTTATTATATGATGAATATGAATATTCGAATTTTTTTGAAATTTTAGAATTAAATTGATTCAAATAAATATGTTACACATATTATTCTTGTATTTATATTACTAATTATACTAACTTATGTGAGATTGTATTATAGTATAATTAAAAATATTTTTAAAGTGTCATGACTAAAAAAGAAAAGCTAAATTGCCCATTATGCAATAGTAAATTCATTCCAAGAACCTTTTACCCAGAAGAAGCTACTTTTTCTTCTGAGGGAAAATTATTATCAGGGTTTAATGGGTATATAAGTTCTAGTGGTGTGAAACCTACAGAAGTAATTCTGAGTTCTTGGATTACCTATTGCCCGTCTTGTAATTACGTAATGCGCTTTGCCAAGGAAGTAGTTAAGAAAGAAAAAATTCAAGCCAATAATCTTGGAAATAAAGATATTAAAGAGAAATATAATAATTATTACTTTGGGTTCCCATTTGAGGATTATTCACAACATTTATCAGGAATCACAGAAAAAGTTAAGGCAAGCATTAAAAAATCCCTTAAAGGTATAGATCTGAATATTTGGGAGACTATGTATGAAATTGAAGACGAGTTCAAACTTTTAGTTCGTTTTTATGCGAATTTAGAGAAATACTGCGATGCTCAACTTCCGAATGAAACCGATAAAGATCTATCAACCAAGATAAAATTACTAAAATTATTACCAAATCTGGAGAATTTATTATTAGATTTAAACGAAAAAAGAAGTCAAACAATCCAAGGAAACTATGAGTTATCAAGCAGCGATAAAATACAAGTAAACGCTGCTGTAGTGAATTTTACATTGAATTTAATTGAGAAACATATAAAACCGGTAGTAGATGGGAAGAAATTAAAAACAAAATATAATTACATCGATATAAAGGATCTTAGTTCTGAAATTAAAATTTTCCTTAATCGCTATCTTAATGGTTTATTCAATCATGGAAAACCAGCGAATAATCAAGTAAGAACATTTTTAGATAATCTCCTTATTAATTAATAAATTCTATTTTATCTATTCTTATTTTATCTTTATCTCCATATTATCACCATGCTATAGGTTTTTTTGAATCCTCGAATTATACTTTTAATTCATGATTCTAAATGATCTAAATGCTAAAGTTAAAGGGAAGTTTTATAGAGAGATCGTAATTGACGATGATAGCGAAGATTTTATCTATGTTTTTCCTGATACTCAAGAATTTTTATCAATTATCAGAAGAAAAGACATTAAAAAAGAATTAGTTTCTAAAAAAAAATAACTCAAGACTGTTTTAATCATTTTAGGAGTTAGGATACTCCAATTTTTTTAGAAAATGTAAAATTTATATTTTTTAATAAATTAATAATAAATGGCCAAGTTGGGCAATGGCTGAAGCCCCATGCTGGGCTGATCATAGAAAGCTCACTAGTGAAAAATTGCCTGAATTAAGAATTCATGAGTATTATTAGCCATTCTTGTGTTCCGTCGAATCTGTCCCCATGATGGTGGGTGCCTGTGGCAGTGCTTTCTGTAGGGAAAGTATAAGTCCGTAATAACGAAACCGAACAGGTCCGGGAGGAAGCATTCGTAAGTTGAGGTGTTCACGCTTCATGGTAAGGCAGAGGAGGAGCATGAGATTTTCTGGTTTCAATAATAGGATTGATATCGAGGTTCAGGTTTTTTAAAATTAACCTTAATTATTCTTTACTAGTAATTCCCTTTTTTGGCTCTTTGACTAATACATATCTGCAAACCCTACTATTAGATTTAAGAATACAATCTTTTAAATCCACAGCATACTTAAATTCGGGATGGAAAGAATTCAATATAGCAACTGTATATGGGATACAAATCGAGTTTTGGATAAGTTCTGCCCGATCTGGATTATATTTTCCTCCAAGAGGGCAGAAACGTGAGCGATAGCGTAGTGAAATATCTAATGTGTTTTCATCTAATTGGTTTATCGTAGTTCTTGCATTAAGAACATTGTATATTCTTTTTAGACTATTTTCTAATCCAGATATTCCACGTTTCTTTAATAACTTACCTAATCTTGCACCTAAACTGGCTGATATCGATTTTGGAAGATTTGGACCTCCAATATCAATCATTTCAATCACAAAATTGTGAAAAAATTTTAAGGCATCCCGATCCTTTGACATTTTTAGTTAAAATCACTTGATAGAATAATAAAGTAAAATATTACATAGATCACGATTTTAAACTATTTAATGATTATTGAAAAAAATATTTACACAGTAATATATCAAAAGAGATTTCTAAGATATTATATTTAGTTTATGTTTTTCTTTCTTTCAAATTTTAAAATATAATGACAAGTTCGATGATTATTCAAAGGAATGCAATTTACGATATTCGATTCGAAATTATATTGGGGAAAAAGTTCATTTAAAAAACCTTTTGTATAAGGAATACAGATATTCTCTTGAAAAATAGGAGCTCGAGAAGGATTTTGTGTTCCTCCGATTGGGCAGAATTTTTTCTTATATTTTATAATAACTTCATATGTGGTATCATTTAGTTGCGTAATAATTGGTTTAGCATTCAGCACAGTATAAATTTGCTTTAATGCTACGCCTATATCTAATGTAAAGCCCTTATTCTTGTAAATTTTGCCTAATTTAGCGCCAGACTTGCTAGATATTGCTTTAGGTAAATTTGGTCCTCCGATATCTATCATTTCAAGTAAATATTGTTGAAAAAACTTTAGTGCATCTTTTGTAATAAAATCACCTCAAATTAATACTTGAACCCTCAAGTATAGGGGAAATTGAATAACATAGATATTTAAATTTATCCATTAATGTCAGAATTGTAATATGAAAAAGTGGAAAATTCAAAAATAATTAGATTTAATTGTCTTTAAGAGAGTATCTTAATAGACGATCTCTATCTTCTTCGGCATAATCGATACCTATCCGTTTACCCACTATGATTTTTTCGTCTAGAATCATCTCTCCATGTGCAAAATATAATTTTGAATTTGATGAGCACGAATCTTTCCCGTTGAAATTATCTTTAGTTATCTCTAAAGCAATACAGAGCTTACCTGGTCCATCTGTTAAATTTTTAAAATTTTTTCCAATTTTAACATTACGGTTTTCAATCATCAAGTCAATTCCCTTAATAGGAAATACCTGTCGAATCAAAACAGCACAAGGTTGACCTTCAGGTTCAGTTATCACATTTAAACAATAATACAAGCCATAAATAAGATAAATATAGATTGTTCCTGGTTTCATGTACATTATTTTTGTTCTCTCAGTTTTTTTATATTTATAGGAATGACTTGCTTTATCATTTGGTCCGAGATAAGCCTCAACTTCTATAATCATCCCTATCATGGTCCCAATTGATGATTTTCTTACTAAATAATTACCAAGTAGCTCCCTTGCCACAGTTTTTGTATCTTTAAGAAAAAATTCTCTTTTAAGCAGTTTAAATTCTTTCATGAATTATGATCTTTATTTTTTAATTTTAATAATACTTTAAAAATAATAATTTCTTTTATCGACTAATTCTTCTTTAAGAAAAGACTCCAATTTAGCATTACAAGCTAAAAATGGAAATTTTGAGCTTATTGATAATTCTTGAATAATTTCAGTTCCATCCAATGAAAAAATTTTACCACCGGCTTCTTTTAATATTAACAATCCTGCAGCAACATCTACTAATCGGTTGCTATTTCTCAAATTAATGAAAGCTTCCATACTTCCACTAGCAATTTGGCATAATGTCAAAGCACTACTGCCCATTATTCTAACCCTAAAAAACTTCCTGATAAGCGGACTTAATTTCTGTAAATTTTTCATTAAATTTTTCATCGGAAGATTGATTTCAAAGAAACATTTTTGAGTAATATCCAAATCAGATACATGGATCCTTGTATCGTTGAGATAAGCACCTTTTCCTTTTTCTGCCCAATAGAAATCTTTCGTATTCAAATCTAATATCACTGCTTTTCTAATATCTTTCACAGTTTTCCCAACTGCATATGCTATTGAAACAGAACAATAAGGAATACCCCTGACAGCATTATTTGATCCATCTATGGGGTCAACAATTAAAGTATACTGGTTTTTCAGGGCTTTTTCTTCTTCCCCGATAAATCTTTCTCCTAATTCTTCACTGATTAATAACAAATTAGTATTTGATTTTATTAATAAATCAACTATAATATTCTCTGCAATCAAATCTATTTCCATTGTCATATCTCCACCAGCTCCTCTTTTGGATTTTTTAGCTGCTGCTTTTGTTCCCAAAAGAGGATTCACTACATCAAATACATTTACAGCAAGTCTTTTTAAGAAATCAATACTAAGTTCCATTAGAATCAAATTAGATGATAGTTAGGAATAACATAAAAAGGAATTATTTTATTTTAAAATCTTATGTTTCTCAATAATCCATTTATCTACAATGAACTTTTGAGGTTTATCTTTTTCTTTCACATCATAATCACTATGAATAGTACTTTTTGGTATCCAAAACTCCTCTCCAGAATCTAAAGTAATTAATAAAGCTTTTTGACTTTCTACTTTAATATTAGCTTCAATCTCAATTGTGTCTCGCGAAACGCTAAATTCAGTTGTTTCAACAATATGCAAACCATCCCTCGCAGTTATGTGTTCCGAAAAAACACCATATTCCCCTTCTTCATCCACTACTTCTTTTCCTTTGCTTTTAGCTTCAAAAGTACCACTTGTAGCATGTTCAATTTTTTCACTGAGAATATGAGCCAATATTAATGTTAAAAAATTTAAATTTGGAAAGCGAAGTTTCTTCTTATATTCTCCTATTTTCACTCTTAAAACTTGACGAGATTCATCTTCCCATCCTACGTAAATCTCTGTTTTACGTTCTTTGAAGACATGATAACCCCTCCAATTCGCACTCCTTCTGTTAAGAACCTCTAAAATACATATTATTTCTTCAATTGATAACCTTACTGTTTTTCCCTCACCTTCAGAGGGTTTCTCCCAAGAGCCACTTTCTTTTCTATTTATACAACTTAAGAAAATATAGGGAACTTGTTTTGAAGGACTTGTCACTCTAACACTCGTCTTTTGTCCATAAAAGGTTTTTGTATGAAAATCTGCCAATAAAATGCACTTATGAATTATTTAATTAAACAATCTTAAGATTAACCAATAAAAATATATTAATTTATTGATTTAAATCTGATTAATTAAACTCCAATTTTTCAAAAAATTAGTAAATAAGAAAAAGTTATATTAAATTTGATTTTATATAACCGTAAATTAATTTTTTTTCTTGTGAATCAATATGGAAAAGAAAAGTATTAAATCCAATGAAAAAATTGAGAAGAGAGTTATTGTAAGCAGTTCAGGTGACATTCAAGAATTTGAGGAGCATATTAGTTCTATGGGATCTTCCAAAATTTCGGGGGGAAAAACGAATAAATCTTTACGAGTATCAGGTTCAGCAAAAATAAATGGAGATTTAGAATGTAACGGGCTCACATCATCCGGAACTTTAAATGGTTCAGGGAATCTTACTTCTCATGGTGATATTAGTAGTTCAGGGTCATTCAATATTGCGGGCTTTCTTGATGGAGATGAAAGTGCAGATTTTTCAGGTTCAGCTCAAATAGGCAATCTTGTTAGTATTCATGGTACTTTAATTGCATCAGGTTCATTTGAAGCAGGGCATTTTGTGAGAGGTGAGCAGGGAATTCAACTTTCTGGTTCTTCAGAAGTAAATGGAAATCTTTCTTCTGAGAAAATTATTAGAATTGATGGATCAACGCATATCGAAGGAAATGTTGTAGGTGAAGATGTTCTTTTCGGAGTTTCTGAAAATATCAAAAAAAGACAAAACTACAAAATTCGTGGAAGTATCTTTGCTAAAGATAAAGTAGATATTATTAAGACTCATGTGGAAGGAGATATTAAAGGAAAGGATGTAAAAATAGGGAAAGGTTCAGAAATTCTCGGAACTGTTTATTATGTTGATAATATTGAAGTTGATAAAAAAGCTAAACTGGTGAATGAACCTACTCAAATTAAATTAGATGAGTTATAAATTGATAAAAATAAGGGTAAATTACATTAACTCAATTTCAACGAGAACTGATTCAGGAATCTGAATCTTCATGATAAGATGCATACTTCTCTCGTTAGCGATTATTTCAAATAACCGTTTATGAATACGCATCTCAAATTTAGCCCAAGTTGCTGTTCCCTGACCAGAAGGAGCCTTCAATACAGGAACTTTAAGGCGTTTTGTAGGAAGAGGAATAGGTCCATTTTTTCTTATTCCTTGAGAGGTACATACATTTTGGACTTGATCGCATACTGATTGTAATGCATCTAATTGAGTAGATGACAACCGTATGCGTGCTTTTTGTATTTTTTACTCACCAATAAATTATTATTAATATTACCTTTGCTGTATAATATCGAAATTATTCCTATTAAATAAATTTTTTTATCTGAGAATAAAAGAGCTATTTGAATGATTTCAGGAAAAGCCCAACAAAAATTTATTACCGAAATGTACATTTTCCAGATATTTTTTTGCTACTCTCAAACATTTTTCTGCTTGCTTTCAAGGATTAATGCTTCAATTTTTTATAATCTAGTTACCTAAACAAAATAAAAGTTTGACTTTGTTGGAAAAGAATACAAAATATAATCTTTTTAAAGAAAGAAAACATAAGAAATTGTGAAATTTAATAGGAACATTATTGCTATTATCATAGCATCATCCATAGCATCAGCGTTAGTTAGTTCAGGGATAACTACAGGGATATTTATCTATCTAAACAATCAGCTAGATGGTGGAAATAAGCCCCCTTCATTATCAGGATTACCTGATATTACGCTCTCAGAAGACTCTCAACAATTAGATGCGTTTAATCTCAGTGACTATAGTTCAGATCCAGAGTCAGATCCTCTTAACTATTCCATTCTAATGAATTCAAACCCAAACTGCGGAGTAAGTATTGACGCTGAAAATTTTATAGATATCAATCCGTTAGCTGAGTGGTCTGGAGTTTCTTATGTGGTGATTGAAGTATCAGATGGAAAACTGACCGCTACGGATATTTTTAAAGTGAATGTGACTATTATAAACGATCCTCTTTTCATTATTGATTTTTCCCCTTCATCCTATCCTGAAATCAATGAAAATGAGTCTCAAGAATTCGATATTACCATATCGGATGTAGATAATACCTTATTTACTTATGAATGGAATATCTGGTATCAAGATACGGCTATAAACTTCTCATATCAGGGAGGTACTTCAGAGAATTATGTATATGAGACCGATTACTTTTCTAATGGCACGCACATAGTAAAAGTAAACGTTACAGATGGGGAGAATGTGGTAGAAAAGATTTGGACTTTAACTGTAAATAATATCAATCGTGCTCCTTAAATTGTTTGGTATTCCCCTTCAGACCTCACTCCAACTATTTGGGAACAGCAGTCACAAGCCTTTATCATTATAATACACGATCCAGATGGCGATCCGTTAACCGTAGAATGGTACGTGGATGATGTATTAACAAAAATTGGTGGCAACTATACTTATTCAGCGGGATGGAATTACGGGATTTTCGAAATTAAAGTGATTATAACCGACGGAGAGCTCGTAGATGAACAAATATGGACCTTAAATGTGGTCCCATCACCATGAGGTATAAATAACTGTAACCGATTTAAATTAAGAAAATCCTAATAAAAATTTATTCCCTAAATTCACGTTCTCTAAATACTTTTCTGCGACTTTAAGACATTTTAAAGCTTGCTTTCGAGGAGTAATCCCTAAATCTCGCATTTGATAATCTCCATGGAAGATTAATAAACTATATGGTATTTCACGGTTTATGGAGCTGACAAACTTTGCAATTTGTTCTACTTCTTCATGGTTAGTATATTCAGGAACCATCAATGTGCACGCACTCATTTCAGGTAAGTTTTTTCTTGTTCCAAAATAGTTCTCGGCCAGAAATTTAAAATTCTCTAATGTTCTTCTATTACTTATACCACATAATGCAAGATTTATTTTTTCATTATAACTTTTTAAATCAAATTTAATATTGCCACCTGTTTTTATTGCGAGCCTCATGCATTTTTCTACTAAATCTTTTCTTCCACTGCCATTCCATTCGAAGCATATCCGAAATTTTCTCTTATTACCTTGTTTTTCTATTTTTTCTAAAATTAGTTCGGCTAAATTAATTGAGAATGGAAGTTGAGCTTCAGGAGTACCACCAAAGTAGCATAAGCATGTAATCTTCTCATTTTTAACTATTTGATTTGCTAAAGTTTCGACATTAAATAAATGTCTTTTTGAAAAAAGTTTATGGGAGGAGTTTTGGCAGAACAAGCAGTCAAACGTACATCCATAAAGGAACGCCGCATAACTGTATGTACCAAATTCAGGACCTTCGTGATTTGAGAATTCAGGATACCCAGAAGAAGTTCCAGCAGGACAAAACCAGCTATTACAGCAATTAGTTGGATTTTGATCAACGTAACCATGAATATAACCTTTAGATTTTGACGGATATGGTAATAGTCCTGAGTTTCTTAATTGTATATTTCTTAATCCACAATAACTAATGTCATTTTCAGATAAAGAACATTCATTAATACATAAGTTACATTTTAACTTAATGTTTGGTCTCTCTGCCTTTGGGGGCTTTTCTGGCAGTTCTACAAGCTGGCGAACTTGTTTGTGAACATTCATTATATGAGGTTTAATTTCATTCCAATCTCCTCCTAAAATACAATTTCTACATACTTGTAGTACTTCTGAGATAACTTTATCAGATTTCCCACAAAATTTACAGGTTCCCATAATTTCTAACTTTTCTTCAATAATAGAAAGGTTTGACCTGATTTTTGATTTGGATCATTTTTCACCATAAATCCTTCAAAACCGTTCTTGACAAATGATTTATTAAACATTTTTAATTCATTATCATCTTTGGGATAAAACTCAATTACCACTCTTCCATATTGCTTTAAAATATTATGTAAATACTTTCCTGTATCATTTACCAGTTTTACTTTTTCGCTATAATTTTCCAATCCATGGATTATAAAGTTATATGATGATATTGAGATTATGTGATCAATTGAATTAACTCTTATTGGTAAATTATTAATATCTGATTGGATGAATTCTAATTCTTTAAAATTGTCAGAAGTTCTTTTTTTCTCCCTCGCTTTTGAGATCATATCATATAAAATATCTATAGCAACCACCCTAAAACCATTTTGAATTAAAATTTCTGAAGAATAGCCCGTACCACATCCTAAGTCTAAAATTAAATACGATTTTCCTAAATTAATTTCAGTAACACCATTAACATTCAATCTATCATCGAAAAGGTATTGTATACATAATGAAGTGGTTCGCTTTTGATTACGCTCCATCCATTTTGAGCTATCATATTCTTCCGCTTTCTCTTCAAGATAGTCATTTGGAAATATCGGAAGTCTGTTTTTTCGAACCAATGATGATCACATTTGTGAAAATAATTTAAATATATAAATAACTAAACTCAATATATCATAAAAAAAATTATTTATAAGTAGTAAGACAAAAAAAAAAAGGATTTGGGATTTACTTATGGCTAGAAAGAATACTATCCTTATTGTTGATGATGAGCCAGATATTGTGAATTTAACTGAAAAATTCTTAAAATTGGGGGATTTTGATACAATTACAAGCAGTAATGCGAAAGAAGCTATGAAAATCGTAGAAGAAAGTTATGATAAAATCGCTCTGATACTCCTTGACATTATGATGCCCGGGGTTAGTGGTACGACAGTTTTGCAAAATGTCAAAAACGACGAACGATATAAACAGATTAAGGTAGTTCTGTTCACAGTAAAGAGTTTTAATGAAGATATCCAGAAAGGTAAAAGATTGGGGGCGGATGGATATATTACAAAACCTTTTTCTGGAAAAGACTTATTAAAATATATACAAAAAATGCTTGAAGAGAATTAATAGCTACTTCCTACATCTGATAATTATACTAAAAATATTATTTTCTTTATTATAATCTTCTAGAATTAACATAAGACTTGAAGTTTTGTTTACGGTTAAAAGTTTTAACGAAGATGTTCAGAAGGGTAAAAAATTAGGCGCTGATGCCTATATTACTAAACCATTTTCGGGGAAAGAACTTTTAAACAGAATAAAAGAGATTTTAGGGATTAATAATAATTAAACCCTCAGTTTTTCTTTTTATCATTTTATTGCTGAATTTGGTAATATCAATCTCATATTTTTAATATAATCTAAAAATTTTTATATTATTTGAGCAAATTATCTTCACCTATTAAAATTTAAATCTATATATTAAAAAGAGATAATCAAAATGGTATATGAAGCAGAATCAGATAAGATTCCGTTTTTTAAACAATATGCCTCAGTAGCTATATTAGTCGTAAACATCATCGTCTTCATTTGGCAATTATTGGATCCTGCTGGTCAAATCCATATCGAATACGCTTTTGTACCAGCGGATTTTTTCGCGGGGAGGAATTTGATAACCTTATTAACTTCTATTTTCATGCATGGCGACATTGTGCATATAATCATGAATATGTGGTTTTTTATCATAATAACAGATAATTGCGAGCATGCCATGGGTCATGTCTTATACATAATCACATATTTTGTTTCAGGATTTTTTGGTACTTTACTTCACGCTTTAAGTACGTTAATTTGGCCATTTTTAACCACTATCCCTTCCTTGGGAGCATCTGGAGCAATATTCGGTCTAATGGGTGTATATCTTATTCTTTACCCAGGTAATAAATTTTATTCACCATCTGCGACAGGTACTTCAATGCGGAAAGTGAGTGCAGGTTATTTTATACTGACATACTTTATAGCAGAATTATCATATGCGATTTATTCATTATTAGACCCATTTGCCGTGGGTTCAACTGCTCATTTCGCTCACGTGGGCGGTTTCATAGCGGGAGCTATAATAGCTGGAGTATTTAAAGGAGTAAAAGGTACGTCCTATAAGAAGAAAAAACCATAATATTTTCATCATTTATTATAACTTTTTTTTTATAAAATTTTTTGAATAATGAGCTATTTAACTCCTTAATAGGTTGAATACTAAAATTTACTATACTGAAAAAAATGTCTACTAATATTGTTGTTGTTGGTATGGGATATGTTGGAATCCCCATGGCAGTACTACTCGCAGACGAGTAATACTCGTTGTGAAGAAGCTAATGAGAAGGTAAAATTTTTATATGGAAAAGTTCTTAGAAAAGAACTTCAAGTTACAGATACTCTTAACGCAGAACTAACAAAATGTATTGAAAATGCTTATAGAGACGTAAATATTGCATTTGCAAACGAAACAGCGTTGATTTGCGAAGATTTCGACAGAAATATTTTTGAAATCATCGAATTAATTAATCATAGACATGATAGGATGATGCATTATCTAGTGTCAATCAAGAGTAATTTCGCTCTTTATTATGAAATTTTTTGAATAATGAGTTATTCCATTATTTAATAATTAAAATCTAATTATATTATTATTTAGAAAAAAATGACAACTAATATTGTTGTAATCGGAATGGGGTATGTAGGTATCCCAATGGCTGCGTTACTAGCTGATGTTGATGATTTTTATGTAACAGGGATTCAGAGACGTTCACAGAGATCTGGGTGGAAGATTGATTGGTTAAACCAAGGAAAGAATCCCTTTGAAGGAGATGAACCTGGTTTAGATGAGTTAATTGCCAAAGTAGTTAGAAATGGAAAATTTATAGTCACAGATAGTTATGATGATGTGAGGAATGCGGACTTTATCTTGATAGATGTTCAAACTCCCGTTGATTTAGATTCGAAAATTCCTAGATATGAATCACTAAAAGAAGTATCAAAGAACATCTCAAGTCATCTTAAAGAAGGAGTTGCAATTATAATAGAATCAACAGTAGCACCAGGTACGACAGATAATATTGTTCAGCGAATCATTGAGGAACAAAGTGGCTTAACGAGAGGCAAAAATTTTTATTTAATTTTCTCTTTTGAACGTGTGATGCCAGGAAAAATGATTGAATATATAGTCGATTTTCCACGTGTCATTGGAGGGGGTTGCGATGAGGCAAATAATAAGGCTAAATTCTTATATGAAAAAGTAATTAAAAAGGAATTGCATGTCACTGATACTCTTACAGCAGAATTAACAAAATGTATTGAAAATACTTATAGAGACGTAAATATTGCATTTGCAAATGAAATGGCTCTCTTATGTGAAGATTTTAATAGAAATGTGTTTGAAATCGTAGAATTAGTAAATCATAGACATGATAGGATGATGCACCTCCCTGGATCTGGAGTGGGGGGACACTTGTAATTAATTCAATTACATGCCCTTTACTGTCTCACTAAAGATCCTCATTTACTTGTTTATGGGCATCGTACATACACTGATTATAAATTTAATTCAGATATATTATTAAAAGCGAGGGAAATGAATGATTATATGCCCAAACATATGGTAGAATTAATGGAAGATGTATTTAGAGAATCACGTAAATTAGTAGATAATATTAAGATTGTTCTTTTGGGTGTTTCCTATAAGGCAAATACAGATGATATTCGAAATACACCCACTGAAAATATAGTTAATGAATTAAAAAGTAGATACCATTCTCATAACATAACTTTCATAGCTCATGATCCATATGTAAAAGATCGAGATTATAAAAAAACTGAACTAACTGATGATTTTGATAAAGCGGTGATTGGAGCAGATGTTCTTATGTTTGCTACAAATCACAAAGAATATTATGATATCGATCTTGACGATTTAAAAAAGAAAGTAAGAACACCAATCATTATTGATGGAAGGAATATTTTCAATAAGAAAATTGTAGAAGATAAGGGGTTTATTTATCGAAAAGTAGGAGAAGGTCCTAGAATGCCTTAAAAATAAAAAATAGAAGATTATAAGTAAATTAAATCTCTAAGTTCTTGCGGAACTCAAAATTAAACCCTAACTTTTTATGATTTAATCTTTTGAGATATATTGATTAATCTTTTTTTGTTTCTTGTTCTCTCAGTTTTCTTAGTTTTTCTGTGCTTTGATACCACATGTTAAGCATTCCTCAACTTGTACTATAGCAATCATCATCAAACTCAAGATCCAAATAATCTTCTTGATCTTCCATTATTGTATAACCACCTTTCTTTTATGTGTCTTAAAATAAATATGAGATAAAAGAGTGGCGTTTATAAAAAATAAAAACTCAATTGCGAGCATTAATTTATTATAATTATATATAGTGTTCTTTTAATTTCTAATAAAAATTAGAAATATTTTAGATTTTAATCTCGAATTTTTCACGGAATTCGTAAGAGTAGATTCTAGCTTTTTATAATCTACTCTTTGAGATTTTTTGATTTAAGGTTTGCTTGCTTTCTTTGTTGTCTTTTTTTTTTAATTCCTCTTATACAGGCTACAATACCATCTATTATACCTCAACCCGTACAGGGAGATTCATTGTAATAAGAATCTGAGATTTCTTGTTCTATTTCATTTTTCCATTCTGACATGAAACAACATTTAGACTTTTTTAGATTAGTAAAAAAATAAGGAAATAAATATGTTTTTATTATAGTTTGAAATCGGTTTTAGCATAAATTTTTAAAAACAAAATCTAATTTTTATTTAAAATTTAAATTTCAGAAAAGTGATTTAAATGCTATTTGACTATTGGGATGTAATCCAAGGATTCTTTAACTGGGTTGCGAATTCAGCAGCGATAATGATGGTTTTAAGTGGTGCAATGGCTATAACGTGGTTGGGCTATGAAAGAAAACGGAGAGGTTCATTTACTAAAAGAAAAGCAGAAGAAAAAGAAGGAGAATTTGATGTATCTAAATTTTTGAGAGGATTATCATACTTAGGATTAATACTAGGAATTTTTGTTATATGGAGTGGAGTTATGGGGTTGATATTGGACATTCCACCAAGTTTTCAGTATAGAGACGTTACTGCCAATGAGGCTAACCACTTTGCATGTATCTTCTTAATTTTGGTTGGAATTGCTATGTTTTTCAAACCTATTTCTGATCTTCCATTATCTAGCATTCTAGGCCTTATTGCTGGAGCGATTGTTACATTTATTATAGCAATGATCGTTCCAGATTCAGCAGTTCAATTGATAGGGAATTTAATTAATCCAAAATGGTTACTGGTCATAATCTTTATTATTGTAGCAGCAGTAGTTGCACTTACAGCGAAGTTTTATATTAGTACCCTTCAAAAAATATCAAAGTTCCTATCTTGGCCACCAATTGCTTTTATCATCGTGGTTTTCTGTTTTGTTCAAGGTTTATGTTTATGGATTGGTGGTTTTAGTATCTTTGCAAATCTTCTATAATTAAAAACTCAAATTTTTTTTATTTATCTTTTTAATTTCAGAATGAGCTGGATTATATTTTCATTTAACAATTTTATTAAATGTTAGATTTTTATTTAGGTTAATAACGAGGAAATATGGTAATAATGGCTGGAATAAAAGAATTAAAAGAAGAACTTTCAGAAATGCGGACTAGTATGGAAAGATTAACAGAAGAATTACACGAAACCAATTTAGCCATTAGGGAATCACTAAAGCTAACTTCTGATACTATTCGAGATGCAAGTGAGAAATTTTCACAAGCACTAGAAGATACTATGAAGCAGATGTCAGAGTTAACAATTCAAATGAATATTCGAGACACTATCCTGAAGAGTCTTGGAATAGAAGGAATGATTCCAGATTTTCTAAAGAAGAAGAAATAATTATTTAATACTCTGTTGTTTCTCCCACCTTTTAACAACAAAATAAACGATGATAAGCGAAACAATATAAACTACTGTAATCAATGACCATAAAGTAACTTCATTTGGTTTAATTTCGATTGCTCCCATTATCGCCTTATAAATAAAGAAGACACAAAATAGTGCTAAAAGGCGAATGTAAGATCTTATTTTGTCCATAATTCATTGTAAATTTTTAGTTAATATTTAAAATAATATAATACTTAAAATTAAAAGTATAATAAAGAATAATTATAAACCTACAAAATTTAAGAAAATGTCGGAAAGAAATCCACCTGTTTGTTATAGCTGTGGCAATAGTTGTGAAAACAACATGGAGAATACTCATTATTGTATATGTGATATTGCTATCTGTCATGGTTGCATTAATTCTGTTAAGAAGAATGAGAAGACTTGGATTTGTCCCCATTGTAAAGAAGAAAACGATATAGAAAAAAGTTTATTGTTCCGATCAACTTAATTTCTAATAGGGAATAATTTTCAAATAATTCTAGTTTATTTTAATGTTAGAAGGCCTATGATGAAAAAACTCATAATGATTCCCATATGATTAAATCTAGGAAGACTGAGGCTAGTTAAGTTTTAAAAACTCAAAAAAATAATAAGCATTCCTTATTTTACCTATTTAAGAAAAATAAGATAATGTGGTTTTTATTGTCAACTAACATAATTTCAAAAATTGTCGAGATAGATAACTGTAATAAGGATAAACTTGTCAAAGCCATTTTTAAACCAGAGTTTTGGTTAGTTGTTAACCCTGCGAAATCAATGGAAGCGGAATTTATAAACCCAAACGTATTACATACTAAAATAGTGGATGAAATTATCAATATCAAAATTGTGATGGAGGGTGAATTAGTACTACAAGATCTGGGGGATCAACCAGAAGGAAAAGGACGATTAATTGAATTAAATGTTCGAAATAATAAAGATATTAGAGAATTAGAAGGTCGAATGCGGATAAAGGCAATTTCCAATAATCAGTCAAAAATCGGTGTATTCATAAATAGTCTAAAATTAAATAGTGATTTTCTGAATTTAATTGGCAGAAATGCAGCAGAACTTACTTTAAGAACCAAAATTACAGAAATGTTACGAAATTTAGATAAATGGTTGAAATCTAATAAATTAGAAGATTTGATCTAGTATCGAGATACTACTAATAATTAATTAATATAGATATGTTACATTTATTGAGTATAGAGAACAGTAAGGGTTAAAAAAATGAATATATGGGTTATGGAGAGCGATTCAGGGATCACATTAGTCTACAAGCCATATATGGACTTTCCAGTTAATGAGGATCTTGTATCTGGATTATTGACGGCGCTTAATCAATTTACTATTGTAGAATTCAAACAAGGAATCGAATCTATTGAAATGGGAGGTCTCAGATGGGTATATATAATGGATAAAGAAACCAACCTTTTATTTATAGCAGCAGACGCCAAAGATGTCACGGCAGAGACTCTTAGAGCTCGATTAGATGTAATAAGGCAAACATTTATCTTACAATATGCGAATGAAAAGAATAAGTGGGGGAGTAAATGGGCTGGAAATGTTGAGATATATAAACCTTTTGAAAATATAATTGATGAGTTTTATACCCAGTGGAAGCAAGCAGAACGTATAACTACAGTTGCGGAATTTTTTGACATTATAGGAATTTTTCAACAAATATTAAACTTAATTATCAACGTTGTAGAAGGGCATATTCCAAAAAAGAAAAAACAGATCATTTATGACAGAATTGAAGAAATGTTTAAGCAGTATTCAAATCTAGAAATTGTCCAAAAAAACCCTGAGTTAAATAAAATAACGTTTGTAAGAAATGTAGGATTCAATATCATCGGTATCGATCCCATGAATAGTGATATGTATCTTGTAGAAAAACAAATCATAAATTTAATTAGACGAATAGTTGAAATTCTTAAGGTAGAAGAAGGTTATTTCCCTAGTATAAAATATTTCATTGAAGAGAACATTTTCGATTATTTGATATCAAACTTTAGCCTCTTAAATGATTTGAACTTGTTTACATTTTTATTGCAACTATTTTTAATAAAATGATTAAATTTCAACCAATTTATGATTAACAAGAATTTTGAAAGAGATCTCGATAATTACATTGAAATATTTAATGCAATCCCTTTAAAAATAAAATAATTTTATTTTAATTAGATTTATTAAAAGCTGATTATTAAATCTAATTATTATCTTCGATTAAACAATTACTTAAAATAATGGAACCCGTACTACTCATCGTAATTTTCACTTTATTTGTGTTAATAATTTTAAGCTATACGAAATCTAATTTAGATTTTGTAGCTATTTCTCTTTTGTGTTGTTTTATAGCAGCTACGACAACTGGATTAGTCACAGGGATAGGATTTGATGAATTTATAGGATTTATTGAATGGGAGGCGATTATCATTATATTAAGCATGAGTATTATAACTAAAATAGCCCAGGATTCGAATATACTAGAATTTGTGGCTGTAAAGCTTTTTAAATTATCAAAAGGAAACCAAAGAATATTCTTCTGGTTACTCTGTATAATTACTACTCTTCTAGCTGCAATTATTAGTGATGTAGTTGTGGTTTTAATATTAGCACCAATTGTAGTTCGACTCTGCCACTTTCTGAAAATAAGAGCAGGAACTTATCTTTTAGGAATGACGATTTGTATCAATATCGGCTCAATTCTGACTCCTTTCTCAAGTGGTGAAAATATTATTATTTCAACTGCATTTCCTGAGCTTGATACACTTTATTTTATTCAGTTTTACTGGTTAATTTCATTCATTTTGTTGTTTGGAACAATCTACCTCTTAGATAAATTAATTCTGAGTAAAGAACCAAAAATAGAAGAGCTACAGAAGAAGTATGTTATAGATTTAATAAATACTGATATTATGGTAAAAAATAAAAAGATGTTTTATTTTAATGGAATTGCTATAATAATAACAATAATATTGTTTGGTGCCCTCCCATTACTGTATCTAACCGCAATAATTTCTGCGTTAATATTAGTTCTCGTTAACAGGAGTTATACAAAAAAACCTATGAGTGATCTTTTAAAAGATATAGAGTGGGAAATCTTATTCTTCTTCATTTCCTTGTATGTAGTTGTTGGGTGCCTCATAAAAGCTGGATTTGGTGAGCTTTTTGAAATGATCCCATTTGGTGATTTAAATCCATTTGTTGTGGCTCTTCTTATACTAATAATAATTAGTTTTATCTCTGGTGTTGTTGCGAATACTCCAACTGCATTAGTTTTTATCCCAATTATCGGAATATTGATAGAACCAGTTTCCAATGGGGGATTCGGGTTTTCATCAGTTCCATTGCTTTTTTCGCTGGTGATCGGTATAAATCTTGGTGGAAACTTCTTACCTTCAGGAGCAGCCTGTGATATGATGACTCTAAAAATTGCGAGAGATTCAGGAGTGGAAAATTTCAACTATAAGCGTTTGTTAAAGATGGGAGCTACATTTGCTTTTATTCACATTGGAATATCAATATTGTACTTAATGATCTTAGTACCAATTTTTGGATAAAAGAGAGAATAAAAAAAAGAAAAATCTTAATTATGCTGATACTTATGTTCCTATAACTAAAGCCAACCTCTAAGTTTCATAGCCTCAATAACTCGCTCTAATGCAATCATGTATGCTCCCATTCGATTATGGGTATTGAATTTTTGAGCTTGTTCAATTGTTGAGTGATAAGCACGTGTCATAACTCTATCTAATGCTTCAAAAACTTCGTTTTCTGTCCAGAAATAACTGTAGTAACCTTGAACCATTTCAAAGTAGGAGACAGTTACACCTCCAGCATTACATAGGAAATCAGGAATAACATTAATTCCTTTTTCAAAAAGGATATGATCTGCATCAGGAGTGGTAGGACCATTCGCAAGTTCAGCAACAATCTTACAATTAATATTATTTGCATTTTTATTAGTAATAACATTTTCAAGTGCAGCAGGGACTAACACATCACATTCTAATTCTAACAGTTCTTCATTGGTAATTTGTTTAGTTCCATCTAATCCAATGACTGATCTTGTTTTACTCTTATGATCAGCAGCTTTTTGAGGATCAATTCCGTCCTTATTAACGATAGCTCCTTTAGAGTCTGAAACTGCAATGATATTACAGTTGAAACTATCTTGGAGAATCTTTGCTGCCCAGAAACCAGCATTTCCATAGCCTTGGACTGCTACTTTTGCCCCACTTAAATTTAATCCAATATCTTGTGCTGCTTCTCTGATTGTATAAATGCCCCCTTGTGCGGTTGCTATAGATCGCCCAGCGCTACCACCTAACGGAAGTGGTTTTCCTGTGATAACGGAAGGAGCATGCCTTCGGACGATGGTTTCGTATTCATCCATCATGTAAGCCATAATTTGAGGATTTGTGTATACATCCGGCGCAGGTACATCAATATGGGGCCCTATAAAATCAGCAATTCGTCGAATATAACTCCTGGCAAGAGTTTCAATTTCTCTATTGCTCATATTCCTTGGATCGCATATAATACCACCTTTAGCACCTCCTAATGGTATATCTACACACGCTGTTTTCCAGGTCATCCATGCCGACAACGCTTTTACCAAACTGGCTGATTCTTCAGGGTGCCATCGAATTCCACCTTTCATAGGACCTCGTGCTGAATTATACTGAGATCGAAATCCTTGAAACGTTTTGATTGAGCCATCATCCATTTTCATGGTAATTTTGATTTGTACAAATCTTTCAGGTT
>JAEOTH010000158.1 GCA_016839915.1 Promethearchaeota archaeon | reverse complement strand
TGAAGAAGAGACAGGAAAATTAGCAATTTGGAAAGGTGAACTTTCTAAGAATTTTAAAAAGTGGAAAAAACAGAAGAAACAAGAAGGTGTTAAACAAATGAAAGAAGAGATCCTTTCCCAATCTCGTATTGAAAGACGTAAATGGAAGCAAGAGGATAAAGATGGCAAGATTTCGGGTAAAGATTATGACCATTTAATCGTGGTAGAAAACCTTTCAAAGACTTATTTACTTGGAACCACAGCCGTTGCCGCATTACGGGGTGTTGACTTAACAATAGACACCGGAGATTTTGTTGATATTATGGGCCCTTCTGGTTCTGGAAAAACAACACTTTTAAACTTGATCGGTGGATTAGATACCCCCACAAGAGGAAAAATCTTCTTAGAAGGACGTAATATAAGCATGTTAAGTGACAACTCATTGGCAGAAATAAGACGTGAGAGAATTGGGTTTGTGTTTCAATTCTATAATCTTCTTCCTCAGATGACTGCAATGGAAAATGTTATGGTTCCACTACATTTTTCAGGCAAATTAAGTCGTCGAGGTAAAAGAAAAAAAGCTATGGATCTCTTGAGATTAGTAGGTTTAGATGAAAGAGCCCATCATACCCCTTCTGAATTGAGTGGTGGCGAGCAACAGAGAGTTGCGATAGCAAGGGCATTCTCGAATGATCCAGCTATTTGTGTTCTTGATGAACCTACGGGAGATTTAGATTCTAAAACAGGTGTCATGGTCTTAAACCTTCTTAGAGATTTGAATAAACGCGGTGCAACCTTTATTGCGGTAAGTCATGATGCCGCAGTTTCAGAATTTGCTACTAGAGTATTTCATATGAGAGATGGAAAACTTACTCACGAAGGGAAGATTGGTGGGTTGAAAGAGACTGAGATCATGCAACTAAAAAGAAGACAAGAAACAGAAATTAACAAAGAAAAGTGTAAAAACAAAATCTTTCAATACCTCTATGCAAACCAAGGAAAAATTGAAATTCCAATAAGTGATATTAAAAGCAGTATTCCAAAATCTATAATCATGAATTTACCGGAACACTTTAATGATATACTCCAGGAATTAGTTGATGATAACAACTTTTTTGGCAGAATTGAAGGCGAAGTATTGATTTTAAAATAAAAATTCTTTATGAGTGGGAAAATTAAAATATAAATTGTTCTAGAGCACATGACACACATTAAACTAGTCTTTAAATATGCATTTCAAGATTTAAGAAAACAAAAGGTCAGAACATTATTAGCAATAATAGGAATGTTGATTTCTATAGGACTTCTTACGGTTGTCTTATTTTTATCAGATTCTATCGCGGTGGGATATGTAGATTTTTTATCTATAGATTCTGGAAATCAAGATGCGCTAATTTCCGTACGGCATTATAATGGAGAACCTAGTAACAGATCATCGTATTTTGATTATAATCCAATAATGAATAAAATTGGGAATGCTTCCCATGCTGTAGAACATATTATTCCAAGAATGGACATACAGGGGACAGTAAAGAATTCTTTAACAAATGAGGATGAATGGGCTACTATATCAGCAATTAACTTTTCTCTCGAGAATAATATTAATTTTGGGGCTTTTGTAGATCCAAATTATAATGCACCACTTGATCTAGAAGAATTACCTTTAGATCATTGTGCGATTTATTATGGATTTAATGATATTATTAAATATTCTGAAAATGATACTATTGAAATTAGAATGCGATTAAGACATGGAGATGTAACGATTTATAGGACAAGAAATCTAACAATAGATAAAATTTTTGATTTCAATTTAAAATGGCCAGCAAACTACCGTAATAGGCATCTAATTATAGTAGATATTAATACTCTTTATCAGTATTTTGGTGTTACTGAATTTGAAGGAAAATGTAGTGATTTAATATTAACTTTAAAAGATAGCAGTAAACTTTATGATATTAGGAATTTTGAAGCTTCAAAAATTATTGTGAAGGGTATCATAACTGATATTCAAATTTCCATAGGAATTAATGAATACTATATCGATTTACCTAAATTACGTGCTTTAAGCGGTGCTGAATTTTTAAGTGTTTTTATCGTTATTATCTTTGTTTTTGTGTCAATTGTAGCTATGATGATTTCTGGGGTTCTTATTAATGGAATATTGAAAACTTCTGTTGAAGAGCGAATTCGAGAGTTTGGAATATTCAGGACTTTGGGTGCGAATAAAAAATATAATTTAGCTATAGTGTTAATGCAAGGTTTTTTATTGTGTAATTTTGGGGCTATTTCAGGTATAGTTACAGCATATCTTCTTTCTTATTATGTAATAATACCGTTTGCGAATACAGTAGTCTCACAAAGCCTGTTAGGTTTTGGTACAATACCATTTTCGTTTACATGGACCTCAATTTTTATATCATATATCATGGGTATTGGCGTAGGGATGATAGTTAGTATCGCTCCTGCTTATAAAGTGATGCGTCTTCAATTAATTGAATCAATTCACCCCTATCGTCATGAAGATACATTATATCATCTACAAAAAAAAGCTACAGTCAATTATAAACTAATTTTAGTTGGCATAATATTAGCGTTTAATGGTGGATTTGTGTTTTATGTAATTCCAAGAATTATGGTTTCAGCTGATATGACTCTATTTGCAGGTACTTTGGTAGCTATTTTATTAATATTTAATATTGGATTAACACTTGCGGGTTTAGGATTGATACCAGTTATAATAAGGTTAGTAATTGAATTATTTAGACCACTCGCAAGAAAATTACATAATGTCATCAAAATTTTTGTCTTTCGATATCAGAGAAGGAATTCAAGTACGATTATTATATTTGCATTATCTTTCTCGTTTGTTATCTTTACTTCATCTCTTATTAATACATTGTCGGGACAGGTTTCTGCTATGATTAAATTAGGCATTGGATCAGATTTAGTTATGGAAACTACTGGATGGGAAGAACCTGAAGAAACTTTTCAAGGAGGATTTGGAGGGGGAGGCTTTTTTAGCTTAATAGGTAACGATGCCAGTAATACTTTAGACTATGATAATTTAAAGACTGCTGATTCTTCTATAAATCCTAATAAAATTTTAACAACTGAATTCGAAGAAGAATTAATGCTGATTGACGGAATCGAGAAAGTATCTTCTGTTTTGGCAAAACCGTATCAATTAACTCAAATTTATGCAGAAGAAGATAAGGAGTTTAGTGCTGAAATTGGTGACTATGCGGGTTTATCTACACAAGAAATAACCTTAATAGGTATTGATGAAGAATATCCTTTTACTGTAAAGAGAGAATTTATAGAAATGAGTTCAGGATCTATAGATTATTCTTTTAACAACCTATATTATAATAATCAATCATATACTTGCATTATTTCTGAAGCAATCTCAATTGCAATGAATTTAATAATTGGAGATAGGGTTCGTCTTGTTATCCATAGAGGAGATGAATTAGAAGTATATCCTTTTCTAATTGTTGGAACTGCTAAAAGTATGCCTGGTTTTAGCCAAGAATTTTCTGGTTCTCAAATGGCAGCCTCAAGAGGAGGAGTGTTAATCTCTCAAGGGACGTATATTGAAATAATGGATATCCCACCTATTCCTTATTTGGACAGAATTTTTATTAAACTTCGAGAAGATAGATTAGAAAATACTTATAAAATTGAGGGAATAATTGATGAAGATTATCAAAATGATTATAATTATGATATAAATAATTTAATAAGAAGTCTAGCACAACAGGAGTCTGCTTTTTTTGTATTAGATATATTATTTACTTTAATTGCTCTTACTACTGTGTTTATATGTATTTTTGGGTTATTATCTTCATCTTATTCAACAATAATTGAAAGAAAGAAAGAGATTGGGATTGTTAGGACGCTAGGATTAAAAGGAAAAGAGATAAATCGCTTATTTATACTCGAATCCTTAATCATTATGATAAGTAGCGGAACAATAGGTATTGTGGTTGGATGGGTTACTGCATGGTTAGTTACAACAAATTTAATGGGTACTCTAATCGGTATGCCAAATGTATTGTACGTGCCTTGGTTTAATATTTTCTTAATTTATGGGCTATCATTTATAATGATTTATTTAGGAATGAAAATATTGTTGAGAAAAGTTAGAAAGAAGAAAATAGTTGAAATATACAGGGAAACTGTATAAGGGAGGGAAAAAAATTGAGAAAATATAAATTGTTAATTATATCCATTTTGCTTTTCTTGATTTTTCTTACTCCTTTAAATTCATTTTTAGAGAAGAGTATTAGGTACAAGGAAATTGAACAGGAGAATTTAATAGACACCAATAAAACCCTTATTAAAACTTCAGATGTTGCGGGTTCGGATCTTTATGCTGAGAATATTAATGTATTTGTCGCTGGTAACAAATCTATTGTTAAACAATCGCTCTTTACCAATGATACAAATATTCTTTCTCAATTTGATTCAAATGATCCTGCTTTCTATAAATGTAATGTAATTATAAGTGCTTCAAATGGAATCAATCCAGAGATTTTCCCTAGGATTTTAACCGAGAGTGAGATTTCTTCCCATTATAGTGTTGGTTTCAATAATTTTGTAGGATTTCTTTACTATGATAAGGATGTTAATATTGATGACGCAAAAATAAGAGCAGAAAGAGCACTTGAGATAATTAGAAGAAAATTTAAGATTGATCTAATCATGGTCAATGTATCAGAACCCAATTTCTTCCCTTTCGTTGGAGCCTGCCCAAATTGGAAATTTTTTATCCAAGAACTTATGGTGAATTTTCCAATGGATGGTTATTGGAAAGCATTGGATACTAATCGCTTAACTAGCCAATACTATCTACAAAATTATCATATTTCCTCAACCTTTATGCTACTTAATTCATTAGATTTTTTTGAAGGGGACTATGATCTTTCAACGGATCAGGTAAACTTTAATTTAAATTCTCTCGATCTATCCTTCCTAGCAAATTTAGAACTACAAAATCTTGTCGATCAATTTGATGCACTATTGGAATATTATGGAGAATATTTTAATGCAACAATCTCAGAAGATGAATTCGAACAATTTATCGACATTTTCAGTTCATTTACACTTAATAACGATTCACATTATACGACTATTTCAATTCAATATGAAGGTTTAGATACAGGTATACAAAAGGTAGGGCAAAACCAGTATAAATTCAATTTGTGGGATGCAATAGGTTATTTTGGGGATCCTTTATCTCCAAGTGAAAAAATATATATTGCATTAATAGGTGCCTTCATGAGTGAAATTGAAATAAATATCCTTTGTACAGACATTATTGATGCAACTCCAATGAATTTCAAATTTAGTGATTATCTTTTAGAACAGATAGGATTGCTCTTCTATCTAGCAGGAATTGAATTTAATACTGAAGATCTTAAGGAATATTCATTCGATTTGTTTTGGGTTAGTGAAGAGGGAAGTAAACGTTCTTACGTTAACCCAGTTAACCTCCAAGATCCTTCTGATATTATCAATTTTATGCAACAATTTGGATTTCAAGGTTTTTCTTATATTCCAACTGGTATCATAAACCCAATAGAAGAATTTTCAATAATCTATAATATTTCTGAAACAGAACCTAACTTATTACTTAAAAAAGAATTAATTGGAGGAAATGCATCATTTGGAGCATTCCGGAATTTTTCATATTACATCTCAGTAGAGAATGTAGGTAATAATACTGCGTGGGGTGTGCCTACCCCTATTCCGTTTGAACTTAATGATTTTTTTCTCCTTCTTACATTAGGCAATCAACCTCTCGCGGATGAATTTCAAGATACCATCTGGGATGTAGTCCGTATTGAATATCCAAATCAATATGACTCTTTAGAAGATTTTTTTAATTTTGATGAAGATCCACGGATTTTTTATTTTGATTCATTTGGGATAGGTATTTTTGATACATTTTATCCAGATCTGTTTAATTTAACAAACTTATATCCTTATAATGAAGATATTGATCATGTTGTTGATATTATAGTTACTGGATATCCTCAATTAGTTACAGCATTAGCAGTGTTAGGTCTTACTCCAAGTGAAATTAAAGATCTTTTTACAAATACTTATAGTATAAGGAATGATGACAATTGGAAATTAGAACCAGGAGAAATCTTTTCGTATAAAATATTAAATTATTCTATAGCAAATTTAGATTCCTTTACTCCTTTTTATATTAGTAATTTTACGATTCAATCAACACCAACGACGCCTGAAATTATATCAGGTATTCAACTTGATGGAACTGTTCCACAAATGGCCTTATCGGCTGATAATGAGAGTTGGGTAATTGGTTCTGTTGAAAAATTTCTGGAGCAATGGGTTGAATTAGATTTTATTTTTAAAAATAATTCAAATACTGGTCTAAATAAAAATTCCTTACAAAAAGTCTCAATAATTGTAAATATCAACGCATCTATTAACTTACAATCTTCTAACTTTGAGATTTTTGACTTTAAAGATGAAATATTTAGAGATATAAGTCCTTTTTTAGAGACTCGAATAAATAATACTTGGACGTTCTCTTTTATTAATCAAAATAAAAGTTTAGATTGGCTTTTTTATCCCTTGGATGAGGAAAACTATACTACAATTTTTAAAGTAGTTTGCACAAATTCAGAGAAGTTCAACATTTCAATCAAAGATTTAAATATAGAATTTTCTGATAGAGCCATTAATTTTAATAATGACCCTGGATCCCGAGTAGTTTATGGATCTATTACGGGTAATGTCCAATTTGATAGACGTTCTAACTCTATTCCTCTAAGTACTTATGGTGCAGCCTCAATTATTGCCAATTCATATTTAAATAACTATAGTTCTAATCCAGGTGATTTAAATATATATACAATTGATCTTATGAATATTGGCTCTGATGTTGCAAAGAATTTAACAGTATCTTTGTTAATTCCTGGAATTATTGATAGAGTGAATAATTTTACACTTAGAAGTAATAATTTATCGTATTATTTCACAGAACTAGCTCCATCAGAAAATTTAACAATTAATTTTTCATTTTATGTTCCGAATTCAATTTCATTAGGGAAAATTTCAATAATTTATATTAATCCGACCAATATTGAGGGAGGTAATTCATCTAAAATTACCAGCTATACTAATGAATTATTTATTTCAGCACCTATAGACTACAAAGATAGTTTCCCATTTGTGAGAACTATTGAAATTCAAAATATCGGATCAGAATTAAATCCAACTGTAGGTGAAACATTTAATCTTACTTTGAGTCTTAAGAATAGTGGTCCAGAAGGTTTTAACATCCCAGATCTTAATATATCAACAAATGATCAGTATGGTGATATACAAAAAATGGGAAAATCACACCTCGATTTTGAAGATATCGGGTATAACGATTCAGTTTCATTTAAAATAACTCTTAAAAAAATTGGATGGAAGGGATACTATTATCCTCCAATAAATTTCATTGAAAGTTCTGAAAGTAGAGCTTTACAGATTTTAGGTTCTTCATTTATTATATTAGGGAAAATAAATTTTTCAATAATTAAATCGGTGGATAAGAATCAGATAGAGGTTGGAGATCAAATTACCGTTTATATAGAAGTTGAGAATTTAGGTACAATACAGATTGATAATTTATGGGTTAATGATATGATTAGTTATTCTCAATTTGAATTCTCTTTGATAGAAGGGCAATTAGTTAGAGTATTTGATTCTCTGCAGCCCGGTGAAAAAGCAGTATTCAATTACACAATTAAAGCAAAAAAACAGGCTCTTGTAAATTTAAGACCTGCAAGTATTGAATATTATTATTTTCAAGAACAAGTAGTGACTTCTAATTCAGTTATAATTAAAGTTATCACACCAAAATTTGTACAGTTTTATTACATTAGTATACCATTTTTAATAAGTATCTTAGTTTTGATTATATATTTTTGGCAAATTAAAAAATATAGAAAAAAGAGAAGAGTATTTCAGAGATCTGAAATGCATATCTTTGAACTCAGCTCAAGAGACACAATATTGGATATTGAACATACTTTAAGAGATAGATTAAGTATTTTAGTGAATAAAGCTGAAAAAAAAAATAATAATTTTGAACTAGATGAAATTGAGACTGATAATAAATAGAAAGAAATAGAGGTTGTACAAAATTAGAAATAAACAGTTAAATTCGATTTTTTTGCTTTTGGTTCTATTATTTTCATTTAGTATCATTTTTCATAACACAACAAAATCAAATAATTTACCTGATGATATAACAGAAGACTATCAAAAGGAAGATGGATTAGGAGTTTCAAATAGCTATAATGAAAACATTATTGTGTCATTCAAAAAACCATCATTCAATAATACGGTTAGAACTAGCTTTGGGTTATATGGTGGAACTATCCTGGAAGAATGGGACAATCAATTTACTTCCATTTCAGGATTTGCTGGAATAATGCCCCTTGAAATAAATAAAATTGCCTTTCAAAATGAGTTTCCTGATGCTATTGTAGAAAATAATGAAATTTTAAATGCACAATTGAATTACGCTTCTATTCAATCTGGCGCTGTTAATTCTACTTGGTATTTGAACGGTCTGACAGGTAACACAGACTCCTCTATAGCAGTTCTTGATACAGGAGTTAATCCTAATCATAATTTCTTTCCTGATGGATATAGTTCATTAGATTTAAGTGGTAACATTGTTGGGTGGCAAAATTTTGTAGATACTCAGCCAATTTCTGATGATAATGGACATGGAACTTTAATTTCTTCTATTATTTCTGGCACAGGTCAAGATGAATATGATTCGTTTTTCCCCTCAATTATTGAAGTTAAGGGGAATTATTCACATACAGAATTCTTTGATGAATATTCTGCTCCACAAAATTATACTATAAAAATTTTCTCTTTTAACGCCTCAAAAGCAGGTTCAAATATTATAATTAATTCATCATGGAACTTGGAAGTTAATGGAATAGATAAGTTTTGGTTCGAATTATATTATAATGAAACCCTAGTTAAATATTCATACAATGAGATTCAAGATAATTATTATATAATGAGCCATCCTCTTACTTTGGATAATTTAGGCGTTTATAATGTGTATTTAAAGTACCATAAATTACTTCAAGCACAGCCAATTTTTTCATTCAATTCCGAAATATCTTATTTCCCAGAAGTATATGCTTTAAATAGAAACCATTTCACTGGTATTGCTAACGCTACAAAAATAGTTGCCTACAAAATCCTAAATCAATCTGGAACGGGCTACACATCTGATTTAATATCAGCACTTGCAAGTGTTATCCAAAATAGAAGTAAATATCATATAGTCAGTGTTTGTTTAAGTGTTGGTACCTTAGGAGAAGATTTTTTAACTGTAAATACAGTAATAGATGAAGTGATTGAAAATGGTATATTAGTAGTGATTGCTGCGGGAAATGATGGTATTGAAATTTCAGACTCTTTGAATAGATTAGCAGAAAACAAAAATGCTATAGTAGTTGGTGCTATAAATGATAAAGATCAGGTCAGTTCCTATAGTAGTAGAGGAAAGGAAATCGATAATATTATTAAACCGGACATTGTTGCTCCTGGGGGTAGTAAGGTATCCTCTCATCGTTCGATAATTGCGGCTGGTGATGAGATCGATAAAGCTACTGCTTCTTATGGAACTTCAATTTCAACAGCAATCGTTTCAGCAGCAATTAATATTTTGATAGAAGCTAAATGGAGTAACTGGAATCAATGGAATAATTTAAATCTAGCAGAAATGGTAAAGTTTATTAAAGGAATTTTATTAATGACGGCTTCTGAAACCAATCTTGAAAGAGAAGAAGATCCATTTACTATAAATGATGAGAGCAATTACTCACCAGCTTTATCTCTTGCTCCATTAACAAATGGGCTAAAAGACATTCATGAAGGATATGGACGATTAAACATTAAGGCCGCTATTGAAGCTTTAACTAAAAGTGTTAATCTTAATTATCCAACAAATGGAAACTTGATAAGTTCTCAAGAAAATCCTCTAGGGTCTCATGTGTTTGCTCGTCAACTCAAGCTAATTAAAGATACCCAATACTCTTTTAACTTATCAATTACTGAACTAGGGGCAGATTTTGATTTATTTTTGTTTTCAAATGAATCTAATAAATATGGTGAACCAATCCTACTACAATCTTCAAGAAAATGGTATGGGAATTTTGATAGTTTCTATTTTACCCCAAAAGATAATCAAACTAATTGTTTTATAATTGTCAAGGCAATTGAAGGAAGTAGTGATTTTACATTAAATATATCGACGGTTATTAATAATTTCAAACCAGAACTGAAAGTGCCTGAAGTTATTTATATTGGGGGTTCTAAAAACACAACTATCATTAGCCTTCAAGAATTTTCCGGAATGGCTCCTAAGAAAAATTACAGTATCGATCAGTATAGGTTTTACATTGAATATTTTGATAATGATTCTTCAAATGTTCCCCCACAAGAAGTTTATGTTTCTATTGTTGAAATGGCAAAAAACATTACATTAACTCAGTATTTTGCCCCAGATAATATTTATACGGATGGAGCACTATTTGTAAGCGATTACATTCAATTTCCAAGTCCTGGAATATACCATTATTTTTTTATTGCTAGTGATGGTAATTTTGGGTCAAGATATCCAAACACTGGATACCTGAATATCACAATCGAATTTCCAACTGATAGCATCCAATTTCCAAATTACCATAATTTTAATGAAGGGATTGGTAATTGGACATATACTGGAACCGGATGGGAAGTTTTAACACAAAATAATATTAATGACAATAGATCAAGAATATATCAAGATTTGTGGAATTCTATGTATTTTGGTACTTATCATAATCACCCCAAGAACTACACTT
This sequence comes from Promethearchaeota archaeon, assembly GCA_016839915.1. Classification (GTDB taxonomy): domain Archaea; phylum Asgardarchaeota; class Lokiarchaeia; order Sigyniarchaeales; family SOKP01; genus Loki-b32. Next base: position 22,910 of record JAEOTH010000158.1, on the reverse strand, counting down.
ATCAACCTATTAGGGTAACGGAAGATCCATATCCGAATGGTTCTTTAATTAGCCCTTTGTTCAATCTAACTAATATAAATAAAAATAATACTCAACCTTTCGTAAAAATTGGATTTAGAGAAAGTTTCAATTCAGGAGATTTCCTATATTTACAAATTAATCTAAATTGGACTGGTTGGATAAATCTAAGAACATATACTAATATAGAACAGGATTGGTTTATGGAAGAAATTAATTTAACCGAATACATAGGAAATTTTGTTCAGTTTAGATTCGAAACTTCTCTCGATGAAGATTTTGATTCAGTAAATTATAAAGGATTTATTTTAGATTATTTTGCGATTGTAAATTATACTAATGAAAATTCTCCGTTATTATATTTTAATATAAATAATGATATTTCTTCAACCAAAGATTCGAAATATCAGAAATATACTTTTTCTTGTGAATATTATGATTTGGATAATAACTATCCTGAATTTGTATATTTAGAAATGGATAATTCCAATTATACAATGTATAATATTTATGGTGATTGGAATGTTAGCTCAAATACTATTGGAGACAGAGGTACATCTTTCATTAGATCTTTATTATTGGAAGAAATCTCTAATCAATCATTTAGGTTTCATATTTCTGATGGAAAAAATATAATTACAACTAAATTCTTTAATGAAAACAATTCATTATTTGAGTTTATCATTCCTATTCCTTTACAATTTAATGTTTATAAGGATAACAAATTCATAGGATATAGTTTTTCAAATACAAACTTATCTGATTATTATGTAACTGGAACACCTAACCCAAAAGAAAATACCGCTTGGTTCAGAGCAGATAATACGTGGCATCCAATATCTCGTCTTAGTCAAAGTTACATATATGGTGGAATAGGTCAGGGATATGGAGGTTTTGAGCAAGGTTATGGCCCAGATTGGGATAGTAATTTAATTACTCGTCCTTTACATTTAGGACATGAATATAAAATTTATCTTGAATTTGATTATGAAATTTCCTTGCAAAATGAATTTTTTGAGCCTGAAGATCAGCTCGACAAGTGTATCGTTTCAATATCCAAAGATGCTGGTGAATCGTGGATAATATTCAGAGAATATACCTATGATGAAGAAGATCTTTCTGGAAGTAAGAAATTTGATATCTCTCAATATTCTAATGAAGATATAATGATAAAGTTCACTCTACATTCAAATGATAATATTATTGGATTAGGATATGGTTGGCTGTTATCCAATATTTATGTAGGGTACGATAAATCAATAGATTTTATACATCCAGAAATTCAAATAATAAATCCTGAGCCCGATATAACTGTCAATTCCATAATTATGATAAAAGCAAATATATCAGATAACGTGGAATTAGACGAGTCGAGAATTTACGTATTTCTTAATAATAAAAGTGTCGATAGAAGTAAACTCGTGTTTAATAGTAATATTAGTATCTTAGAGTTTAATTGGGATACTGCTCAATATATAGATGGGATATATGAAATTAGAGTTGTAGCCTATGATAGACAAGGAAATAAAGCAGAATCATTCATTAGTGTTAGTGTATATAATGTAAGCTGGTGGAGAATATGGGGGCCTTATATAATCATAATAGGTATTGCAATTATAGTTGGGATAAGTTTATTTGCTTTTTCTGAAAAAAAAGCAAAAGTATGGATCGAAAACCTTAAAAATATCCGTGCCGAAAAAATAAGACTTAAAGATATTGATAAAGATCAAGTAATAAAGCGAATAGAATTAATAGATCAAGAAGAGGAACTCAAAAGACCCTTAACATTGTATTGTAAGTCATGTAGATCTTGGTTTTTAGCGGAAAAATTTGATATAATTTGCCCTATATGTGAACATGATCAAATATATGCTGCATATAACTGTACAAATTGTAAAAAGTGGTTCTTTAAAGAAGAACCGGGAGAAAATTATTATTGCAAAAACAAGACTTGTGAAGGAGTGAGATTGATTAGAAGCCGTAAAGAAGATATTCAAGGAATCTTGGCGAAAGAGGGAAAATTTCCAAGAAAGTTTAAAAGTAAGACTATGAAATTTAATATTTTAGACGAGTAAAATAATATTTGAAAATTGAGATATATGGATCTAAGAAATTTATTGTATAGAATAAGAAAACGCATAAATCTACAATTTTTCAAACATTCTTGGTTAGATCTTAAACGTGATAAAGCAAAAGCCATTTTTGGAATATCTGGTATTGCAATTTCATTATTTTTATTAACTACTATCGGAATGCTCAATGATACTGTAAATTATAACTACTTGTTATATGTTACAGCAACTACGGGTAAGAGTGATATTATGATTACACGAACAATTCAAACGGATTTAACTTATGATCCTTTCTTTCATGAAACTATTATTAATAATGAATTAAAGGATATTGAAGGTGTTGATGAATTATTTCCGCGTATTATGATGCTAGTAACAACTTCTTCTGAAAATATTAACACAAGTGGCTCCTTACAATTATATGGCCTTGATTTTGAAAAAGAAGCTACAAACGGTAATATAGGAAACTTATTAATTGTTGATGATGAAGGAAGTGAAACTAGTGAAATCTATGATGATGAACCTAATAATGGAGAGTGCGTGATATTATGGAACACTGCACAGGTCCTTAACGTAAGTAGGGGTGATAGTATTCAATTGGAATATCAAAATTATGAATTAAATCTCACTGTAGCAGAAATTTGTATCCAGGAGTTTAAATTCATGCAATTTGAAACTACATTGATTCTGGTTAGCTTACAACAAGCACAAGCCTTTTTAGAACGAGATGGATTGGTAAATTTTATTGTTGGAACTATTAAAAATCCTAAAACTGTTTATGATGCGAGTAATTTAGATTTAACTACCAGGAGACTTCGAAAAATCGGTTCTAACATACAAGAAAGATTAAATCTTAATGAATTTTCTGTGAATTTACCAAAGTTAGAGGAACTTGAAGGTGGTGAATTTATGTTAATGATGGTAACAATAATGTTTTGGTTTATCACAATTCTTTCCACACTTATAACTGGTATTCTAATAAACAGTATTTTATCTACTTCTGTAGAAGAGAGAGTTAGAGAATTTGGTGTTGTTAGAGTAGTTGGAAGTAAGAAAATATATTGTATTAAAATGGTTTTATTTGAAGGCTTGATGTTAGGATTGATTGGATCAATTATTGGAATGATACTTGGAAATATATTTATGATACCAATTGCACAAACTCTATTTCCTCTTTATCAATTTCAATTTGAGTTTGCTGAGGTAGAATGGGTTATTCAACCAGATACACTCCTTATGGTGTTTTCAATAGGAACTCTAGTATCTTTAGCAATATCATTATTACCTGCTCTTAAAACTGCTAAGTTAGACATCATTAAATCGATTACACCCTTTCAAACTAAAGAAGAAGGATGGGAAGTAAAAAAAGAAGGAACTATGAATGTTAAAAGTTTTCTTGCAGGTATTGCGATTGCTATGATTGGAATGATTGTCTTCGTTTTAATGCCAAATATTTTTATAACTGGCGACTTTATGCTAACTTCAGGACTCTTTATTGGCTTACTTGCTGCAATTGTGATTGGATTGGTTTTTGCATCAATAGGGATAATTCCATTAATCCAAAAGATATTTTTAGGAATTATCTCACCAACTATTAAAAAATACAGGAATATCATAGGAATTTCATTAAAGCGGTATAGAAGACGCAACACAAGCACGGTAATAATGTTTGCCATTAGTTTTTCATTCATTTTCTTTATCACAGGGGTAACTGAAATGCAATCTAATACCATGGATTTAAATATGAGATTTCAATATGGATCAGATTTAGTTTTAATAAATCAAGACTTCAATAGTCCAGAAAATGCTTTAACTCTTGAAATGGTTGAGGAATTAGAAAATTTACCAGGAGTAGATAAATTAGCAATTTCTCTTCATAATACCTTTGATCTTCAAGCCACTTTAGCAACCGTCTTTGAAATTAGTGAAGGACAAGTAGGATTTAGTGGTGAGTCTACTGAACAATTGATGAACATCTTTGAATTTTTTAGTGAAGATGATAAATTAAAAACAACAGCGGGAGATGTGATGGATTTTGATGTTGTAGAAGCAGGTTTTATAGGCGTAAATGAAGATTTTATTGATTTAATTGATAACAATTTATTAATTTGGCAAAGTGAGGGTAGTTCTTCCGGTTATTCATTTAATGAATTATTTGCTTATAATAATACTTGTATTATTGCTAAATCCATAGCAGATTATATAGGAATTAAAGACGTAGGGGAATATATTCGTATAACATTTTACAACCCAGAAGATTATAAAAATAAACCACTGGCTCCTGGAAATGTCACCTTATTTCGTGTAGTAGGAATTTCGGGGGGTATTCCTGGATTTTACAACTTTCGAAGTAGTGAAATGGCAGCTAGTGGTGGAGGTATCATGGTCTCATTGGAGAATTATATGCGATTGATGAAAATTGAGAACCCTGGAGAACCTAATATGATAGTAGACAAAATGTTTATAAATCTTGTTGATAAGACTGAAGAAAACATCAAAGAGACTAAAGACGATATTCGCACGATGTATCAAGATAAGAGCATAATTATTGATGATGCGATATCTAAAATTAATTTCTTTAAGTCCATGACTGAAAGGCAATCATTCTTAATGGAACTGATTCTTACATTCACAATTATAATTAGTATTTTTGGTTTAGTTAGCAGTATGTATGCAGTCATATTAGAAAGAAAATTTGAAATCGGGATTCTTAGATCTATGGGGATGAAAACTAGAAATGTTAGAAATATGTTTCTAATTGAAAGTATGATTACATTACTTTCCGCGGGCGTTATGGGAACAATTATTGGAACGTTTACTGCTTATTTACTTGAGACTACAATGGGTCTTATGATGGAGATGCCTGTTATCTTTAGTGTCCCGTGGGATAGTATATCAAGAGTCTTCATATTATCAATTTCTTTTGCCTTTTTAGGAACATATATAATTTTAATAAAATACTTTTACAAGAAGTCTATAATGGATATTTTCAGACAGACATTTTAAATTGAAATTTTTGTGTTTAATATTTAATTTCCTTAAGAAATGTCAAGAATTTTTTCCAAGCTTGTCCCCGATGGGAGATTCTATTTTTTTCAGTGGTTGTTAATTCAGCGAATGTTTTATTCGGTTTAATATTAGGAAGAAAAATTGGATCAAACCCAAACCCACCTGAACCTCTTATTGTTTTTGAAACTTTCCCATAAACATTCCCTTCAAAAAAAAAATTCTTATTGAGAGGTTGAAAATAAAGGGCTATTACTGAAGTAAAGTGTGCTTGTGTTTTAGTAAAATCATCTATTAATCTCTGTATCCCTTTATTCCTAATAGTTTTCATGACATATGAAGAGTATACTCCTGGAAAACCATTAAGAGGATTATCCACAAAAAATCCTGCATCTTCTATAAAATAAGTACCTTTAATTTGCCCTTTAATGCTATTTAACTTGAATGAAGCCACTTCTCTAATAGAATCTGCTTGAATTTCAATTGTTTCAATATTTATTTGTTTTAATAGAAAATTAATTTTTTCTTTATTGAAGAGATCTAACACCTCATTAAATTTGTGGAGATTTCCAGTAACAAAATAAATTATATTTTGATCCGAGGTCATAATTACTATAATAGCTTAAGATTTATTTAGATATTCGGGTTCAATGTAGATTTAAGCTTATGTAATATTGCAAAAGTTTATTTTGTATACTTCTTTATTTATTTTATATTAAATCTTATAAGAACTGCAATATAATAGGAAGAACGTAAAAATGGCTCGGATGCATTCAAGAAAGCGTGGAAAATCGAGTAGTACTCGTCCAGCTAGATTAGAAAAACCTGTATGGGTAGAACTCTCTCCTGAAGAAGTTGAAAGTGAAGTGGTTAAATTAGCAAGAAAAGGGCGTTCAAAATCTATGATAGGCACTATAATGAGAGATTCACGAGGAGTACCATTAATCAAAGTAGTGACTGGCAAGAAGGTAACTCAGATTCTAAATGAAAATGAGATTAAAGCACCTCTACCAGAAGAACTTGCAAACCTAGTAAGAAAAGCCTTATCTATTAGAAAACATCTTGAGGGAAATCATAAAGATTTAGAAGCTAAAAAAGGTCTTAATCGAACAGAATCAAAGATCTATCGTCTAATAAAATACTATAAAAAGAAGAAAGTTTTAACTCCTGATTTCAAATATGATCCTGAAAAGATAAGAACATTGGTAGCTAGATAAATGGAGGTTTTAAATTGAGTTCAAGAGCAAAGAAAAAAAAACCAAAAACAAAAAAAGTAACTTTTAAAGATAAGCAATGGTATACTACAATTTCGCCAAAAACTTTTAACTTTAAACCTATTGGGGAGATAATTGGACTAGAGGAATCTTTAATTGGAAGAACAATTGAAAGTCTTCTATACGATTTTACAGGAAAATATTCTGATATCGGTTTAAAGTTAAAATTCCAAATTAGTGATGTTAATGAAGAAGCAAAGAAGTGTAATACCATCTTTACTGGTCATCAGTACACTAATGATTTTATAAGATCCTTGATTGGAAGAGGAAGTACTAAAATTCAAACAATACTTAATTTGAAAACCAAAGATGGATATATATTTCGAGTCACCTTATTATGTACTACTATCAAGAGAGCCCGAAACAGCCAACAAATTTTAATTCGTAAAATAATGAGTGAGATAATAAATGAATTTGCTAGAAGTTTAAATCATGAGAAATTTATTGCGGGGATGATATACGGTGAATTTCAAAATCAAATTATGCGTGTCGCAAAAACAATATATCCCTTATCTAACTCTGTGATAATTAAGAGTAAGTTAATAACTGTTCCTGAAGGTGGCGTAGATAAAGAAATACCTGATGATCAGTTTGAGATAGTTGAAGTTGAAGTACCGAGATCCAGAAAATCTGAAATTAAAAGATCTGAAAGAATTAATGTAAAAAAATTAACACAATCCAGAACTAGAACTCCATCCTCTAAAAAAGAAGAAACACCTTCCGTAGAGGAAAAAAAAGAGAGTGAATGAGAGTCATATACACTGGATAGCTAATATATTTTAATCTCTAAAATCTATTCTTTTATTGAATCTAAGTTAATATTATATAGTTATTTTTAATAATCTTAAGAACTTCTTTTATTGTAGTTACCTATTTTAATTGTTGCTTATGTCTTCCCAAGAAGGAAATCGAAATAATGCTTATACATTTGATGAGTTTTTATTTGTGAGAAATCATTTCAATTATTACACGGATGATGAATTCTTACAAACGGTTGTTAAAAAATACGTCCCTCAAGAAGAATATGAAAAAATTGATAGAGATCTCCAAGCTCTTTCTGATTATGTTTCTTTTAGATTTCGAGATCTTGCTGATAAAGGAAATGAACTTGAGAATAGGGTAAAAGTTACGAAAGTTAAACATTATGATGCGCATAATCATCGAATTGATCGGATAGAGAGATGTTTAGAAACCGAAATTTTAGAACGAGAGGTTTTTAGTCTTGGTCTCTATGATCCTACTCGAAACTCTGCTTGGAGTAGATTTGTTAAGATGTTTTTGCTCTATGAAAACGGAGAAGCAGGCGTTATGTGTCCTGTAGCATGTACTCATGGAGCTGTTGAGCTTATGCAAAAGTATGAGGATACATTGAGCCCTGAGGCAAAAAAGATCCTTGCCTCTCTTAGAGATGGTGTAAATGGTGAATATAGTTTAGGTTCACAATTTGTTAGTGAAATTCAGGGCGGGAGCGATGTGCCCACAAATCTAGTCGAAGCGGTATTTGAAGAAAAAGAAGGACCAGATGGTTATTCAAATGTGTGGCGTCTATATGGTCAGAAGTTTTTCTGCTCTGCAACACAAGCAGATCATCAAATAGTAACTGCTAAACCCAAAGGTACTCAATCATCCACGAGAGTGGCTGCATTTGCTGTTCCTGCTTGGCTCTCAGGGAATAAAGAAAAAGAAATAAGAAATTCGTACACTATTGATAGATTAAAGCAAAAACTTGGAACTGCAGAATTACCAACAGCAGAGATTACATACGATGGTGCTGTAGCATACCCCATTGGTCCACTTGAAAAAGGATTGGCAGATATCGTAGGAATTGTTCTTTCATTATCCAGGCTTCATGTAGCTTTTGGAATGGCTGCTGGTGCTTTACGAGTCGTAAGAGAAGCTATATTATATTCCCAATTTAGATCTGCTTTTGGTGTACCTATATCTTCATTTCCAATGATGATAAACCAGATAAACGAGTTAGAACACTTTGCGAGAAGAACAACGGTGGGTACTTTCAAAATATATTCTGAATATATTCATTTTAAAGAAGAACTTATTAGTGGAATAAGGGAACTAGAAAAAATTGAAGATATAGAGGAACGTAAACGCCGATTTAAATTACGGGAATTAATAATGCTACAAAAAATTGTAGTAGCTGATGAAGCTCCGGCGATGATACGCAGAGCAATTTCATTTTATGGAGGACATGGCATCATGGAAGACTTTCTCTCATCTCCGCGCTTTCATAGAGATTCTATGATTATGGAATTATGGGAGGGGCCAAGAAATGTACTCCTCACTCAAATTCATCGAGATTTTTCAAGAGTAAAAAATTGGTATCCTGCTGATGAATTTTGTAGAGATTTACTAGAGGGAGCCAACTCAGATATTATTGAACAATATGTATCAGAATTTAGTAAAATAATGTCTCATGATAGTCTTCTCAGAAATGATGATAAAACATTAGCAATCTGTAAAGATTGGGAAGAATTTTCCAATAGACTCTTCATTGCTTATCAAGAACAATCACTAAATGAAATTGGTTACCAAGGGAAGCCATTAAAATTTTCAAAATTATTACGAAATTTTAAAAAAAGGATAGCACAAAACATGCAATATGAAACTGCTATTCAATGAAAGAGTTTGTTTAAATTAAAATGGATTATTTCTTTTTATTAATTTTCCGTTTGAGTTTTGATAATAAAGGGTATTTGGGGGTACATCTTCATTAACTAATGTATGGGCTCCTATAACAGAGTTTTGACCTATTTTTTTTCCACACATTATACTTGCATTGATTCCTGTTTGAGAATTAGGTCCAAAAATTGCGCCTAATTTTCTTCTGCCTGAATCAATAATTTTTTCATTTATTTTCATACTAATATTACCATTATCAAACCGTAAATTTGATAATTTTGTACCAGCTCCAAGATTAACATCTTCGCATATAATAGAATCGCCAACATAATTAAAGTGTGGAATAGCAGTATTAGAAAAAATAAGAGAATTTTTTAATTCACTCATTCCTATATGACAATTATTTTCTATTGAAGTATATGGGCGTATAAACGCATTTGGACCTATGTTATTATTTTCTCCAATATAGCATGGACCCTGAATATAAGAGCCTGATCTCACAATAGTTCCTTTACCTATATATACATCTCCTTCTATTCTTACATTTTCTTCTATAGTTCCATTAATTTTTTTTTTCAATCGGTCTAGAAGAAAATGATTAGTGTCAAAAAGTTGCCAAGGTAATCCAATATCATTCCAAAAATAATTGTTTACAGTGCAGCCTATAATTTTTCCATTAAGCTCATTAATTAATATATCCATAGAATCTGTAAATTCATATTCGTTTCTTATTGATTTCTGAGTTCTTTCGATAGCTTTAAAGATTGATGGATTAAAGATGTAAATCCCTGCATTAGCTAAATTTCCTGCATTTTGTTTTGGAGTTGGTTTCTCTATTATATTTTTTACTAAGCCTTTAGAATTTAATGATACAACTCCATAATCTTGCGGATTGTCCACTTTTAATAAAGTTATTAATCCTTCATAATTGGTTTCTCTGTATTTATTCAGAATAACATTAAAGATATCGGGATCAGCAAATAAATCACCATACATCATCAGAAATTCGTCATCTTTAATAAAATCTTTCGCATAACCAGTAGCGTGAGCAGTTCCTAAATAATCTTCCTGAATAATGTAATCTATTTTCACTTTTGATTGGTGTGAGCTTTTTTCAAAGTATTCCTTTATTATTTCTTGTTTATACCCTACAATAAGTAAAAATTGGTCTATTCCTGCATTTTTAAGTCCCAAAATAGTGTGCTCTAGGAGTGGTTTTCCCATTAAGGGTATCATTGGTTTAGGTATTGAAGAGGTTATCGGCCTTAATCTCTTTCCTTCTCCTGCGGCTAATATTACTGCTTTCATAAAAAAAAATTGGATTCTATATTTCTAATCTATTTGGTCGAAATCTTTTACAATTTCATCAATATAATATTAAATGTAAAATATATATATATATTTAATTTATTTGGTCAAAATCTTTTACGATTTCATCAATATAGTGAATTAAATGTCTAAAGGGTCTTAAATCTCCCGAAAAATCTTCTCTAAAAGCAGAATCTAATGCCATTTTAGATTTAAATTGTTTAAAAATCGCTTTTACTTTATAAAAATTACCAGTAGCGATAAAATCTACTGAATAACCATTGATATTCCCAAATAAGATAATCTTTTTATTATTAATTTCTTGAGTACTTTCAGTATCATCAATATGAATTTCTTTTATTCTTGTTTTCGTACGAATTTGTGTATTCATAGAAATTGTAGCTAATTTAGCAGATAAATCTGAACTAAATAACTCAATATTTTCATTGGTTTTGTCTAAATAAGATAATAAACTAATATCAAATAGTTGAGAAACAAGAGGTAATCCCTGAGCGGATATACCCGCATACAATATCGCATTATTTCCATTAGTAATCGTTTTTTCATAAATTGTTTCTTCTTCTAAGGGATCTAAATATTTATCTTTTAAATAATCCGTAATCAGTTGAATAACGTCTTTAAATGTGGGTTCCTCAGCAGAAAATTTCAATCTGTCTAAATTAGTATATTGAACTTGAACCTGTTTACTGAAATCTTTTAACATTTTAAAGGATTCTGTTGATCCTACACTAAAATTGCCAATACTACAGAAGAATAAATTCTGACCTGCTTTAGTGACCATATGTTCAACAATAATCCTCTCTCTGCCAAATTTCTTATGCTTTAAACAAATTTTCCTCAAGCGCCAGGTATTTCCGGGATTTATACTGCGTAATAACTTCTCTGTAAACAAAATGATCTCAAAAGCAGTATATTTTTTGTCATCTGAACAATAAAGAATATCATTCTCTAAGATAATGCTGAAAGAAGAGATCATAAGGAAAACTTAAAGTAGATAAAAAGTCTATTAATAGACTCTTATTATAGTAAAAATTATTGACTATATTAATTTTTTTTGATTTGATGTAATAAAAATTACAGAATTTCTAAGATTTAAACTATAACTATAAATTTTATTAGAATTAAATACATTAAGAAATTAAATAAAATTGTTAATCAACTTAAAAATGAATACATTGGAACCGATAGAACGAGAGAATATTAAGAAAACTGCTAGATTACTCCTTAATTCAGAATTTGCTATAGTTTTAACGGGCGCGGGAATTTCAACCGAAAGTGGGATTCCAGACTTTAGAGGAGAAAGTGGAATTTGGAAAAAATATAAACCTAAAATATATGGAAGTATTCAATCATTTTTGAATGATCCATCAAAATTTTGGAAAATGGCTGAAGAAATTGCTCCAACTTTATTTAATGCTGAACCAAACCCGGGTCATTATGCTATCGCAGATCTTGAAAAAGAAAATATAATTAAAGCGGTTATCACCCAAAATATTGATGAATTACATCAAAAAGCTGGTACAGTAATAGTTTATGAAGTACATGGAAACATTAATAGATTTACATGTATGGGATGTCGTGCAAGTTATACCAAGGAACAAATTCTACGTAAAATTAAAAAAGAAAAATCATCACCTGGATGTAGTTTTTGCGGAGCGCCATTAAAACCTTCTGTAGTATTATTTGGAGAAAGTTTACCTAACTTTGAAAAATATATGTCAATAGATTTAGCTAAAAAAGCAGACATTATGTTAATAGCAGGTTCTTCGCTCACTGTAGCACCAATATGTGATTTACCTCTTTATACTCTAAGGGAAGGGGGAAATTTAATTATAGTGAATGATGAAACAACATATTTAGATGATCGTGCCGAAATTGTCATCAATAATAAAACTGGAGTTGTTTTACCATTAATTGTTCAAGAGGTTAGAAGCATTAAAGCAAAACAAGTATCTGATCCTACCTAATTAAATTTTTGTTATAGAATTAATATTAAAAGACTTTTTTATATGATTACAGAAAATATTATTATTAAAGATTGGCGTAAAATTGATTTTTCTTTTGGTTTGATTTACCCTAATATATATAAGCTTGGTATGTCCTCATACTCTATTAGACTTCTTTATTTCTTAATAAATTCATTTGAAAATATTGCCTGCGAACATATTTTTTTACCAGAAAATGTACAGCTGAGGTTCCCTGCGTCAAAAGATTATAACTCAAAAAATCTTCTACGTTCACTTGAAAATAAAGTATTACCAGATGAATTTGATATTTTAGGATTCTCAATGCATTTTGAAAATGATTTTAAGAATATATTGTGGATACTCGAAAAATCTGAGATTCCTTTAACTGCTCAAGAACGCTATAAAGTATCAAATGAGGGTAACGCAAAATTTCCATTAATAATAGGAGGAGGCCCTGTAGTAACCTCCAATCCAAAACCATTTAGCACTATTTTTGATATTTTATTTATTGGTGATGCTGAACCGAATTTGAAATTATTTTTTAAAATATATCAAGCTTATAAAAAAGAAAATATTGAGTATAGAGAATTTTTAGAAACATTAGGACTAATAGAAGGCATCTATATACCAACACTTAATATGAAGACTAGAAGAGCAACTTTAAAAAATCTTGATGACTCTCCTACTCCTACTATTCAAATGATCACCAAATCATCTGACGAGAAGTCTATTTTTGAAAGCAATTTCTTAGTGGAAATAAATAGGGGTTGTCCTTATCAGTGTAAATTTTGTATCTCTTCTTTTCATAATTTTCCATTCAGAAATAGAAGTTTTAAAAATATTAAACAATCTGTTGAGGATGGTATAAAATTTTCTAACTTCGAGACGATAAGTCTTATAGGTTCTTGTGTTTCATCACATCCTAAATTTAAACAAATTTGTGAGTTAATAATTAATAATGGAAAAAGATTAACTGTTCCTTCTATCCGTATCGAACACATTAATAAAGAGCTAATTCAAGTATTTGAAAAAAGTAACATTAAAACTATTACTCTTGCTCCAGAAGCAGGTTCAGAAAGTTTGAGGTTTTCTCTTGGAAAAATGATACCTAACGAAAAAATATTTTCAGTTCTGACACAAATTAAAGATTCTAAGATTAATAATGTAAAATTGTACTTTTTAATAGGATTACCAAATGAGAAGGATGAAAATATTGATGAAATAATTAATTTATTAAAATTAATAGATGACTTGGGATTTCACAGAAATTCTGTAAGAGTAAATATTAATCCTTTTATTCCAAAACTTAATACTCCATATGAAAAAGAAATTTATTTTTATTTACAAGAAAATAACGATAAATTAGTTAAAAAATATCAGAAATTACTAAAAGAACTTAAAAATATAAGTTCTTTAAAATTAAAATTTAAGCATTTCAAATCTATCATTAAAGATGCTAGGCTTCAAACAATTTTATCATTAGGAAATCAACAAACTTCAGAATTGATTTTGAACTATTACTTTAAAGGAGCAACCCCAAGTGCATTAAAAAGAGCTGAAAACGAACTAGATTTCTCTCTCAATGATTATCTGTTAAGAATCAAAGAATGTTATACTCCTTGGATAATCTAAATTGAGAATTATATAAATAAAAATAAAAAAAAATTAATCTATTTTTTTAAATACTTTTTTAACTGCTCCACATACGGGACATTTGTTAGGTGGTTCTCCTTCGTGAGTATATCCACAGACAGGACATATATATACATCATTTTTTTCCAAATCTTTGCCATTCTTAATAGCTTCAAGAGCAGCATGGTATAACTCATGATGAACCTTTTCTACTTCATTTGCATAATGAAATGTTCTTTCTGCATCCTTGTTACCTTCATTCTTAGCGGCTTCAAGGAATTCAGGGTACATTTTAGTAAATTCATAATGTTCACCCTGTACAGCTGCTTGGATGTTTTCTTTTGTTGATTTTATTCCACCGAGAACTCTAAGATGATTATGAGCATGAACCGTTTCTGCGGCAGCAGCAGCTCTAAAAATTTTTGCAATTTGAGGGAATCCATCCTTATCAGCTTTCTCTGCAAAAGCTAAATATTTACGATTTGCTTGTGATTCTCCCGCAAATGCCTCTTTCAAACCTTCTTCTGTTTTTGACATTATTTATCATCTAGTCTTAATTTTAATTAATTTTGTTTTTAGATATTTTTTAACTTCCTTTTTATAAAAAATAAATTAGAATCTTAATTCTTTGATTTCTGAATTATATAAAGAGTTGAATATTAATTTAAAAATTTTTTCGTGATATTAATTTAAAAGTTTCTTCACAGACTTTACAATTTGAGTTAAGTAATGCTCAGCTACACCAAATTTTACATGAGAATTAAAAACTAATATTAAAAGATATTTTTTTTGCACATATTCAGAAAATATAAATCGTTTATCATTTAGTGTGTAAAAGAGTTTTAAAATCGAATTATTATATATTTTAACACGAAATTCGACCTCTTTCAAAAAATTCTTCAAATAAATCTTATTATACGAGGAATATATCACTTTTCCTCGGTCGGTTAAAAGAATAGCTCCGTCAATTTCGTCAATATCTATTAATTCTTTTAAATAAACTATAATTTCTTCTTCAATTTTTAAATTAAACTCTTTACTAAATGCCTCATCAACTATTTCCTCAATAATATTATTAAATTCACCATCATAAACAATTTGTTTATCGATATGAAACTTTTTTTTTCGCATATAGGTTGTAAGCTTTTTATTAATTTTTGTAATAACTTCCTCCAAGAACATCTCGTTTTCAATTGTATCACATAAGATATTATAATTAATAGGCCCTTTTTCAAAAATAACAAATTTAACATCACCCATTTCTATTGTTTTAAACTTTTTTCCAATCATTTCTTTGGAAAAAGACATTAAAGCGGTAATAAAAGGGGATACTAAATTTTTTTCCATTTGAAAATAGTCTGTAAAATTTCTGCCATAAATACAAATACCAGATCTATTATATATGAATAAATTATGTACATTCGTATTGTCGTAAGACCTTTTTATTACTGAAGGTAAAGATATCCGATCCTGTATTCCCATGAAAAATTATTAAAAAATAAGTATAAAAAGAACAGACTTTTCAGTTTTAAAGTCTTAAATTGTTTTAATATCCTCTTGTTAAATCAGGGATTAATTTTCGAGAAACAACTGTTACAATCCTACTATTATCAATTTCTCTTGCTAAATTTATTAAAGATTTAATCTAAAAAACTCCTTCAAAATTCTCAAATCCTTATAAGAGATTAATACTTCTAGGAATTTCAATATCAATTAAATTTTTATCACTTATTTTATAATTTTTTGGAATGTACCAATTATTTTCAATTCCTTAACCTCTACTTTGCCTTTCCATTTTCCATTAAAGGAAACTGTTTTCATAGAGAATTTACCTCCTTTTGATTTAATTCAGTAATTACTAACTTGGAATTTATTATATCTTACTAAATTTAACATTAATTTTAAAATCTGCTCTGATTTTTACAGAATTATGAATGTACAAAAATTGCATTTAGAAGGTTGTTATTCGTCGTTTAAGATGATCTAACCTTAAAGTTTAAAAATAAGGAAGACGGATTAATAATTAAATTACATAATTTATTTAAAACATATTTAAATCATTATTGGAGGAATAAAAAAATGGCTAAAAAAGCTGCTGTAGAGGCTCTTTTTGTAAAAAGTAAAGTCCGAGAATATATAAAAGGCAAGGGATGCAACACAAGTGGGGACTTGATTGATGGTCCAGCACTTAATGATGCTATCATTGATGTTCTCGATAAAGCAATTGCAAGAGCTAAAGCAAATAATAGGAAAACAGTTCAAGAGAAAGATTTGTAAATATATATTATTAAGTTTAAATTTTTTTTTTTCATACTATATTTTTTTTATGATTTTTTACACTGAAAATTATTAATTTTATACCCCATTAGTGTTTAAATTATTAAAATGAGATTTTCTATTTACGAACACACAACCCACAAATGTAAATAAAGAAAAAAAATTCCAACCAAATCGCCTTATACCTTACACTCTTTCTTAAGAAAATGGAATTTTTTATTCTTATTTCTTTACTTCCTTATCAATTATGAAGAAGTCTATTGATAACACGCTTTTTAATCTCTGTAGATCATCTTTCAGCTTTTTGACCTGTTGAAGAGAACCAGATACAGCAATAATTTCGAGACATTTTTCATATTCTAAATGAACATGCATTGTAGAAATAATGATATCATGAAAATGATGTTGTATATCATTTTTTAAGATTTCATCTGTTTGCTGTACGTTTGCATAAATAGATCTTGAAGAATAGTCATGATTATGTTCAAAATCATGGTCTTCTCCATGGGGGTGCTCATGGTTTAGATCCACATGTTCATGAGTCATCATTAAGGTAATGCATCCTACCACATTTTCTGATACAACAGATATATTTTCTTCTTGTATCATAAAAAAGTGCATCGCCTTTCGAATCGCATCAGATCTTGAAATTCCTAGTTTATTTCTAAATTCCTCAAATTTATTATAAAGATCTTGAGGAAGAGAAACTGTAAAGCGTTTATAATCTTCCATTTTATTCAACTTTTAATTAAGGTAAGTTAAAAAGTTTTACTTTCTTATAAGGATAGCAATTGGTACACTTGCTTCTCGCCATTGAGCAATTTTACCAGAATATTCAAGATCTAATTTCACCCTACCATGATCTCCAATGATAATCATTAATGAATTTGGTCTAAGTTGTTTATAATTACCTAAGATCCATTTATCTGTTCTATTTATTAATTTCTCAATCAAGTCTTCCGGAGTTCTTTGCCTTAATTGTTGTTGTTGTTTATGTAAATTCTCAAAATCTAAATAATGCATCCAAGAAAGGTCATGAGTATTAATAGCTTTCGCAGATTCAACCCAAGTACTCATATCAGTATCTTTTGCAATAGATTTTGTACCACCATCATATCTTTCGATATCCTTCTTTCTACCAATCAAGCAGGAAGTCTTACCATTATTATTAATAGCTTTTAATAAGTGAAAACCATTTGGATCAACTTCAAAACCACCATATATTAATTGGTGTAATACACCTAAAGTGTAGGGGTTTTTAGTGCTTAGTAGTAACATTACTTCTGAATTGGTTATCATAAATTGTGGTTTTAGATAAGTTATTTCGAAAAGACCAAAATTATCAATCAAATTTATACTGATACGTTCGATTCCCTGATATAATTCGACAATTTTTTGAATTGGTTCAGGAATTGTATTATGAGGGGGTTCAATATTTAATAGTTTTAATAAAGTAGCTGGCAATTGAGTCATATAACATTTCATAGTTTGTAGTTCTTCACTCAAAATTCTCACATCTGTTAGTGACACACAGTAGTGTCCTAAATTTGAATATATAATTTATTTTTAATAATTCTTAATATTATTAAAAAGATAATATAATTATAAAATTGTTATGTTATTGCTAAACTATTGTTTCCTTTAAAGTTCTGTTCTTGATTATTCTAAGATAGTGATAATTAAAATCATCATATTTTGGATAGTTTATTCTTTTTATAGCTTTATCTCATTCTTGAAAATGAAATATAAAGAAAAATAATATAATTATTAAAATAATCACTTTATTATTGATAGTTTGGAAAATTTAAGAAAATGAGATATATATATATTGATTTGGTCAATTCAGGGATCTCTGGAGATATGCTTCTTGCGGCTCTTTTAGGTTTAGTTCCAGAGTATAATAAAATTTTAAAAGAATTAGAAAAATTACAGAATTTTTTACCCGGAGTTTCGAAATTAGAGATTAACTTAGTTAAAACAGTAATTACAGGTGTTCAAGTTAATAAATTAAAAATTAATATAAAAGAAACTAAAGATCACAGGACAGCAACTATTCTTCAAAAATCATTAAACGACTTTTTGGCTAATATTAAAATTTCAGATCCAGCAAAGATCTATGCTAAAAATGTACTAAATACATTAATTCAAGCGGAGGCGGAGGTTCATGGAGAATTAATTGAGAATATTCATTTACATGAACTTAGTTCTGTTGATACTCTATTAGATATAATAGGTGTTGCAATTGCTCTTGAAAGAATTCATGGTTTTAAAGATGATTTTAAAATTGTCTGTAGTAAAATTCCTTTAGGTAGTGGCACTATTAATACAAAACATGGTATCTTAGCTGTTCCCGCTCCGGCTACTTTAAAAATATTGGAAAAATCAGATTTAATAACGTATGGAGGACCAATAGAATCAGAACTCGTTACTCCTACAGGAGCAGCCTTATTAGCAAACTTGGAACCCCAAGTTCTTCAATATCCTGTAGAGATGAATATCTTAAAATCAGTATATAGTACAGGGCAAAAAGAATTTGATAATTTCACAAATGTTTTAAGAATAATTTATGGTGATGGTAAAGGATTACAGCTTTCTAATTCAAAACACCCTCTACAAATGTATTTAGAACAAGTTGCTATATTAGAAACCGATGTTGATGATGTATCTGGAGAACTTCTAGGAAATTTTATTACAACATTTGAAAAAGAAGACATATTAGATATCCAAATAACCCCCAGCATAACGAAAAAAAACAGACCAGGTTATATTATAAAGATTCTTTGTTATCCTGCACATATTTTTCAATTGATTGAAAAAATAATACATGAATTAGGTACGTTAGGAGTAAGATATAATATTATTAACCGAGTTTGTGTCGACAGGAAAATTGAGAAGAAAAGTATCACCATAGATGAGAAGATTTATGATTTAAACTTCAAAATTTCATTCATAAAATCAGACACTGGAATTGAAATTGTTAACATTAAACCAGAATTTGAAGACCTAAAAAAAATAAGTGAAGAATCAAGTTTATCTATTAGAAAATTACAATTAATAGCTCAAGAAAAACTTAAACAGATATATTACAATTTCAAGATAAATGTGAAAAAATAGTTAAAAAATAAGAAAAAAAAAGGTTGGAAAATAAGTTTCAATGTATAATTAATATTTATCAACATTAAACTTATGTAATATATACTCGTCTTCAACCATTTCTCTTGAAAATTCTTTTAATCTCGTAATTTCCTTCTGAATATCTTTAACGTTTCTTAATTTACCCAAGTCCTGAAAAACTTCTAATGCTTCTTGAAATGCTTCGATACTTTTATCAAAATTTCCTGATACTTCAAGATCTTCAGCAAGAAAAACTAATCCTTCAGCTGTTTCTATCTTTTTTCCAAGTTTCTTCTGGATTTTTAATGATTGATAATGATATTTCATACTTTCAGGATATTGTTTAAAAAGAGAGTATGTTCTTCCAAGCGCTCTTAAAACGAGTGCTTCTTCTTCGGGTAAATTATTTTCTCTGCAATGGTTTAGAATAGATTCTAGAAATTGAATGTAATCTGGTTTGTTTTTAATTTGTGAACGATCAATACGTTCCATTGCTTTCTCATAATTCTCTAAAGTATGAAGTATGTCGCCATCTTCAAATAACTTTTTTGATTTTTCTAAAAATTCAATATGCTCAATAGATGCGACCATTTGGGTCTCAACTACTTTTTCTTAGTAGTATTTTTTTTAGATATAGTTATAAATTCAAAAATAAGTTCAATATTTATTATATTAATATACCTATTTATAGTTATCTATCTTTAATTAAAGAGCTAGAGATATCAAAAAGGGATAAATTATTGAATAATATTATCGCTCACTTGAAGTAAAAAAATTCATTAAATGAAGAGTAATTCAATTAAAAAAGTGTTTAATTAAAAGAAAAGAAAAAAAATTTTTATATATTAAAAATTGATCGTTCCCGCAATACCTAAAGGCAGAAAGATACATAAGAGCCCTATACCTATTGCATAGATTATCCCAACTACTTTCACTTTCGATTTTCTATCGGGCAAATCATATACATAAAAAGCTCCTACAAAGAAATGAAAGTATCCTATTAGAAAGATGAGAATTGGATTATACCAGTGCCACCATGGATACACCCAAATTAAATAATTACCAAAATTCAAGAAAATTTCCACAATAAGACAGAATAAGGAAAAACCGATTGCCATAGCCCAACGATTAGGAATTCCAAGTATCTTTTTATTTTTATCCTCCGGTAAAAACTTAGCAAATATAATTCCTGCAATGGAAAACATAAATGCAATTTCAATATTCCATCCAATTAAAATAATATAAGCACTTGCTCCAGGTGTAGTCCAGAATGCGGAGTAATTAGAAAAAGCAAAAACAAGTCCATTCCATATTTCATTAATTAAATCTAAACCTAACACAGTTAACCCGGCAAATACTGTACTCCAATTTCCTGTTTCTCTAGCATTTTTAATTTCCACTCCATAAATATATAAGACGATAGCAAGTATCGGAATGATATACCATCCTGTTTCAGAATTTAACAAGCGAAGATTTGCTAAAGCTGCAGCAGATTCTGGTGTTGGTGTCATAAATTTCACTTTTTTAAAATTTTTTTTTTGATTAATTAAATGAGATTTGAATCTGAATATTTAAATAATTTATCTAATTCAATTTGGACTAAACACTATTCAGCAATTTTATTAGCAATAATTGCTGCAGAAGCCCCTGCACCAAATCCATTATCAATATTAACTACTAATAAACCCGGAGAACAAGATTGCAGCATAGTGATTAATGCACCCTTACCTTTTTCACCCATACCATAGCCACTCGAAATTGGAACTCCTATAACTGGAACATTGACAAGTGCAGCAACGACACCCGGGAGAGTTCCTTCCATACCAGCACAGACAATTATCACATGTACGCCACTTTTTATCATTTTGCTTAATGGTGTAAAAATTCGATGTATTCCAGCGATTCCTACATCATAACTCGAAATAATCTTACAGCCCATTGCTTTTGCAATTGATTTTGCTTCAACGGCTACAGGTATATCAGAACTTCCTGCTGTAATTAACCCAACAATACCTCCTTGTTCAATAAATTTATAGGAGTCCTCTTTAATTATAATAATTCTCCCTAATTCATTTACATCAATAATATAATTTTTACTAAATTTTTCAAGGATACTGTTTTTTTGTTCTTCATTATAGCGAGATACTATCGCAAATTTCTTGCTTTTTAGAAATCCAGTAATAATATCTATTAATAGTTGTGGATCCTTATTTTGAGCATATACCACTTCAGGTATACCTGTTCTTGTTTTACGAAAGATATCTAATTTTGCTAAATCTCCTACTTCTTCAA
Organism: Promethearchaeota archaeon; assembly: GCA_016839915.1. Lineage (GTDB taxonomy): Archaea > Asgardarchaeota > Lokiarchaeia > Sigyniarchaeales > SOKP01 > Loki-b32. Next base: position 1,292 of record JAEOTH010000158.1, on the reverse strand, counting down.
TCAGATTTGCTTTTAATAATTTTTCAGCTTCTTCTAAGGAAATTTCCTTTTCAAGTAATTTGATGAGAATCTCTTTTATTTCACTCATTTAATATTTCCCGTACAAAATTGTAATTCTATTAAAAACACTAAAAATACATAAATTTTGTATTTTACTATTTTTGAAAAAAGATAATAACTATTCAAAATAATTATCAATTACTATTAGAACAAATTATAATCCTAATCTAAAGTGAAGATACACATGAAAATTGACTATACATCTTACAAAGATGTAAAATTAAAGGGTAAAAAAATCTTAATGCGAGTTGATATCAACTCTAACATTGATTTAGAAAAAATGGAGATCAGAGATTCTCCCCGAATACGAGCTCTTGTTCCTGCATTAAATGAATATTTTAAAAAGAGTGCGGTTATTATTTTAGCCCATCAATCACGCCCAGGTAGTGAGGATTTCACAGATTTAGATATACATGCGAGAGAAATAGAGAAATATCTTGGTCGACCAGTAAAATTTGTCAGAGATATTTATGGAGAACAAGCAGTTCAAGCAATTAAAGATCTCAAGCCTGGAGAAGTCTTAGTGCTTAATAATGTTCGAAAATTTGAAGGGGAAATGAAAAATTATACAGATTTTTCTGAGGCAGAAAATACTGAAATGATAAAAACATTATTTCCATTAGTAGATTATGTTATTGTTGATGCTTTTGGTGCGGCTCATCGTGCCCATGCCTCTATTATAGGTTGGCCAAAGATGATGGCAGGACCAATAACCGACAAAGAATTAGACGCTTTAAAAAAAATTATGCAAGAACCTGATAAACCTATGGCAATGTTAATTGGTGGAGCTAAAGCTATAGATAAATTCAAAGCAATGAAATTCAACTTTGATAATGACAAATTAGATTATGCTTTATGTTCAGGTTTAACAGCTATCTTAATTTTTGAAGCTTTAGGGAAAAATATGGGTGTTCCAAACCATAAAATAATAGCTGACGATTTAGAAGCGAATAAAGAGATGATCATGGATACTTATGAGAAATACAAAGAAAAGATTATTCTCCCAGAAGATTTAATAATTGATGATAATGGCAATAGAAAAACTATCGAAATTGATGAAGCTGGTACATACAATACAACAACAGGCGATATCGGAAAAAAAACAGTTGAAAAATTCAATGATATCCTTATGAAATGTAAAACTATTGTCGCAAATGGCCCACCTGGAATTTTTGAGCAAGAAGTTTTTAGAAAATCAACAAATGATATTGTAGAAACTATGGTAAATGCTA
>JAEOTH010000157.1 GCA_016839915.1 Promethearchaeota archaeon | reverse complement strand
ATCCAGCCATATTTACAGGATCCTTGGCAGAACCATAAGGAGGAGCGTAAGTTAATTCTAGTTCTTCCAAATCAAAAACAGTACCTTCATATCTTATAACGGTTGAGATAACATCAATTCTTTTCTCTGTACCTGGACCTCCAACTGCCTGTGCTCCAAGAATTTTCCCGCTTGGAATCTCAAAAATTAATTTTAAGGTTATTGGTATTGCTCCAGGATAATAACCAGCATGATTATTAGGATGAATGTAAATTTTATTATAGTCTATATTTAGATTCTTTAATAATTTTTCAGTTAATCCTACAGAAGCAACTGTTAGATCAAAAACTTTAACAACAGATGCTCCTAAAACCCCTTTATATTCTGAATTTCTTCCAGCAATATTATCTGCCGCTATTCTTCCCTGTTTATTTGCGGGACCTGCTAATGCAATTGATATTGGCTTTTTAGTTTGAAAATGATCAACTTGAACAATATCACCTACTGCATAAATACTCGGATTAGATGTTTGCATTCTGCTATTGACGGTAACATATCCTTTTTCAGTAAGTTCTAACTCAGCCTCTATAGCCAGTTTATTTTCTGGTTTAATTCCAATAGATAAAATCACTAAATCTGTTTCTATTACTCGACCACTTTTTGTTTTAACAAAAGGTTCACCTTTATCACTTCTTCCAAAAGAATCAACAGGATCTTCTAAAACTAAACAAACTCCATTTAATATTAATTCTTGATGAATAAATTGCGCAATTTCCTTATCTATCGGTGGCATGACTTGATCTAACATTTCAACGATTTTGACTTTCACTCCTTTCTCTGCTAAGTTTTCTGCCATTTCTAATCCAATGAAACCTCCTCCTACTATAACTGCCTTTTTTATATGGGATTTTTCAATATAGTCACGTATTTTTATAGCATCTGGAATTGTCCGTACCGTAAAAAAAGGGACATTATCTAGCCCAGCAAATGAAGGTACTATTGGTTTTGAGCCAGTTGCTAGGATTAAATAGTCATAATCAAGAATATATTCATTTAAATGCTTTAAATCTTTTACCTTAACTTTTTTTTGGTCTTTATTGATTGAAATTACCTCATTATTAACCCGAACATCAATATTAAATCTCTCGAGGAATTTTTCTGGTGTTACTAATTCTAAAGACTCACGATCTTTTATTATATTTCCTACATAGTAAGGTAATCCACAATTCGCAAACGATACGTATGGACCTCGATCTAGCATAATTATTTCAAATTCTTCTCTTAATCGTCTTAATCTAGCAGCAGCAGAAGCACCCCCCGCCACACCACCAACTATTACTACTTTTTTCATAAAAATAACCAGGTTCTTTATATGTTTACAATCTTTAAACTATTTTTATAAAGTGATTAATTTAAATTTGGCTATTATAAGTTAGAAAAATTAGTATATAATCTAATATTATGAAAAATGATATTGAAATGGATGTTAATAATTTATTAACCGAAATAAAGTCATGTATAGATTGTATGGATTGTATGGAAGTATGCGATACTTACAAGGTTACTCAGGATGAATTAAAATCACCTAACGGAAGACTGAAAATAGCTGAAAAAGTTTTTTCTAATAACCAGATTACAGAAGAGGAACGCATAGGGCTCTATACTTGTACATTATGTGGGTTGTGTGATTTAACTTGTCAACAAGAGATTCAAATTTCAGAAATTATTCATTCAACTAAAGTAAGGCTTGTGGAAGAAAATAAAGCACCATTAGAAATACACAACAAAATTATTAACGGAATTATTGAAAAAGACAATTCTGTTGGTGGAAATCCCGAAGAGAGATTAAATTGGTTACCTGAAAGTTATAAAGCAAATGAATTATTTGAAAAGAAAAACTCAAATACTCTGTTATTTTTAGGATGTATGTCTTCATTTCGTGTGACAGAAAGCGCTCTTGCTCCCTATAAAATTTTAAAACTTGCTAATTATGATTTTAAAATTTTAGAAGAAGAACCATGTTGTGGAGAATATGTATACTCCGCTGGAAATCTTAATCTTGCAAAGAAAATATTTCAAGAAAACATTGAGCTCTTTGATAAGGTAGGAATAAAAAATTTGATTGTTACATGCGGAGGTTGTTTATATGCCTTTGACAAAGTATACAGAAAATACTTTAAGGAGTTTAATTTAAATGTAAAACACATAATTGAGGTTATTTATGAGTTGGAAAAAAGTAAGAAAATCACATTAAAACCATTGAATAAATTGATTACCTATCATGATGCTTGTCGAGTAGGGAGAAAATATAAAAGTGGGCCTCTATACTCTGAACCTCGAAAACTTTTAAATAAATGTGGTTTAGAAGTCAAACAATTATCTAAAAACCCAGAAGATTGTCCTTGTTGCGGAGCAGGCTCTGGAATTAGAGGTGTTGATAGTAGTATTTGTATTAAAATAGGTAAAGAATTATTCAACAATGTTCGAACTAAAGAACTTGTTACTTCTTGCCCTTTATGTGTGTTTAATTTTAGATATGTTAACTATAAGAATCAAATGGATAAAGAAAGTAAATATATAACTGATTATATTTTAGATTCAATGAAAAAATAAAAAAAAATTAACCTCTATAATCTAAAATTACTACTGCATCCACGAATAGTTCGTAATTTTCATCTTCGTCGAAATCATGTATGACAACCTTCTCTACTTCGTTCAACTCTCCTTTGATCTCACTTAGGTCTGATTGATGCAAAATCTTTACATCAGAGTGCTTCAATTTTTTCGCGATTTCTACAGTTCCAGGGATTCCTTTTGCAGATGTTACCACTATAACTCTGCCTGTATATTCCGTTAATTTGAGTGCTAATTCTAATGAATCATCCCCCGTATCAACAATTAATGTTCTCTTCTCTCTTAGTTCCTCAAGATCAGGAACTTCCAGGTAAAACCCTTTTCCCTTGAACTCATCAACCCCCAATATCACTCGCACTGCTAGTTGACATGAAGTAACTATCTCTACTTCTGGTTTTGTGCCCTCACGGTAATTATTTATGGCAGCTTTTAAGGCATCTGCGGCTAGATTTGAACAATGCATTTTGATAGGAGGTAAGCCGTCTAATTCCTCCGCTACATCACTTCGAGTAATATTGTATGCATCATCAAGCGTCAGTCCTTTCGCCATCTCGGTTACCATTGATGAAGTCGATACTGCGGATCCACAACCAAAAGTTTTGAATTTAATATCATCAATGATATCTTCTCCTTTGTCATTTTTGCCTACTTTTATAAATATTTCCATTAAATCTCCGCATACCGGGTTTCCAACCTTCCCATATCCATCAGGATTCTCAATTGACCCTACATTTCGTGGATTCCGAAAATGGTCCATTACCTTATCGGTATATTTATGTACACTCATTTAATTTTCCTCCTCTTTTAATTTTTTTAATAAATCTGAAGGTGTAAGTGGTGATAAAATTCTTAATTTTCTTATTATTCCGGGTAATACTTCTATAATTTTATCAATATCTTTTTCTTCTGTAAATCTCCCTAAAGTTAATAATAAACTTCCATGTGCTTCCTCATGTAATAAACCACAAGAGATAAGCGTATGGGATGGTTCAAGAGTTTTTGAAGAGCAAGCAGAACCAGTTGCCACCTCCACTTTTTCATCCTTTAAGGATAGTAGTAATGATTCACCTTCAATATAATCAAAACGGAAATTAGCGTTATGAGGTGTCCTTTTCTCAGGATGACCATTAAGATATGACTT
>JAEOTH010000156.1 GCA_016839915.1 Promethearchaeota archaeon | reverse complement strand
TTCAGTTAAACAAAAAGCTCCTACTTTATTACCGCTTGCAAGATCTTCTAAAAATCTTTGTTTTTGGTCTTCAGTTCCAAATTTATAAATAGGGTATGCTGCAACTCCATTATGCACAGCAATGACAATTCCCCATGCAGCATCAGCACGACCAATTTCTTCAATAATAATGCTAAAGCCTATTGTATCATTGTGAAGCCCAGCTCCTCCATATTCTTCTGGAAGACATCCTCCAAAAAAATTCATTTCTTGCATTTTCTTGAAGACATTTTCATCTAATTCTTGCTTTTCATCGCTTTCCTTTGCTACAGGGACAATATATTCCTCAGCAAAGTCTCTCGTTATTTTTTTCAACATTTTTTGTTTTTCAGTTAAGGAAAAATCCATAATTATCAACAATTAATATTTATCTTTATTATCAATATCCTACTAATGATTTATTCTATTTTAAAAGACTAATTAATAATCATAATTATATTTTATTAAATTTTTAATACAGTAAGATAAACCACTTTAATTAAGTCAATTCTATTGACCCTACATTAACAAAATGCTTTTCTAATAACAATTTTTAAATAGGTTCGAGTTTAAATTATTTATTAGATTAGTTAATTAAATAAATGAGTTTTTAAACAAAATTAATATTATTAGAAATATTTTTTTATCTAGTTTTTTAGAACTGAATTTTAAATCAAAAAAAGGAAAGAAATTTCAATGGAAGTTGAACAAGTTTTTTTAAAACTATTTGGGAGAAATCTCATAAGTTATAAAAAGCTTGATAATGGTCAAGTCGTAGGATCTGGGATTCTCAATCCAATTCTTGATAGGTTAAGCATTTATCGACTAATTTTCATGATACTTTTACAAGCCAATTTCTATAAAAATATGGAAGTTGGAAGATGGAGGGGAAAAGTGGTTTCCAATACTTTTGCTCCACCAGTCGGAAGTAGACCTATGATACGTGCTTTAAAAGGCTTAGTAAGATCACAATTAATGCCGTATCCACTCCCAATTGCGATGACTTTTGCGATAACATATAATTGTCAATGCAAGTGTGTTCATTGCAGTGCTGGGAGGCATCTAAGAAAAGATAACAAAGAATTATCTACAGAAGAGGCAAAAAAGTTAATTGATGATTCTCAAAAGCTAGGAGTAACGATTATTGCCTTCACTGGAGGGGAACCCTTACTACGAGAAGATCTCTTCGAGCTTATTTCTCATGTAGATAAGAAAAAAGCAATGCCTGTTATGTTTACAAATGGTCAATTTCTTACAGATGAAAATATTGACAAATTGGCTGAGGCAGGGCTCTATTCGTTATTCTTGAATATAAATTCACCAAATGCTGAGAAACATAATAATTTAAGAGGAATGCCAGGTCTCTTTGAGACTGCGATAGAAGGAATTAAGAAAATTCAATCAAAGGGGATCCTTGCAGGACTTTCTGGTTACGCAACTCGTTCTGGAACAGAAAAAGGAGAATATAAGAAACTACATAAATTAGCTAAAGATCTTGGTCTAAAAAATATAATTTATTTCGATTGTGTACCTACTGGAAAAATGTTGCATGATACAAGTGAAATGTTGACATTTAAATTACGAGAAGAACTTCATAATTATTCTGCCGAGGCTTTTAGGAAAAAGACCGTACCTCCTCTGTCATCTCAATCGTGGCAAAATTCTGTGGAAGCATACCTTTCTGGGATAGGATGTCTGGCAGCAAATATCCAATATTACGCTTCTGCTTATGGAGATATTGCTCCCTGTGATTTTTCACCTCTATCTTTTGGGAATATCAGAAAGGAATCATTAAAAAGGATTTGGATGAGAATGGTAAAGCATCCTGCTTATAATCACAGAAGTCCTTTCTGTAGAATGCAGGATAAAAACTTCCGGCATTATTATATTGATCCTATTCCTGATGACGCATATTTACCTTACCCAATAAATAAACTTCCTAGGGTAGATTATAGGAAATAGATATTTTTTAACTTTTTTTTTAAAAGCTATTTTTCCATTTTAACATTCTCAGGTTCCCAAAAAATGTATATTTAAATCTAAATATTACTTTACTTGAAGTATGAGTACAGATAACCTACATTTTGACATTTCAAAACATAAAGATTATCTTTATGTAATAAAAGAGAATATCTCACTTGTCCATCCCGTTTATACAAATGATCCTCTGAATATATATTTACTTTTAGGATCTCATACTGCTCTTTTGCTTGATACAGGATGTGGACTTTCCCCTCTAAAACCGATAGTAGATGAGTTGATAGGAACAAGAAAGCTCTTAGTTTTTAATACTCATTATCACTGGGATCACCCTCTGGGTAATGTAGAATTTGGAGAGGTCTATATTCATGAGAATGAAGTCGATAATGTTTCAAAACCTTACGATGTTTCCTTTTTTAAAGATTCTCCTAATGAAATTGTAAAGATATATGCAGAACAAAATTATTTAATCCCTCCAGCAAAAGTAATAAAACCCTTAAAAGACGGTGATGTTTTTGATTTGGGTGAAATAGAGGTAAAAGTAATACATTGTCCAGGGCATTCTCTCGGATCTATATGTTTATTGACTTCTACAGGAGAACTTTTTACAAGTGATGTTGCTTATTATGGAGATACCTTCTTACCTACGAAAGATAAATTTCCTAAAGTTCTTAATTCTCTTTCTAAATTAATAAATCTATGCGAAAATCAAAAAGATCTTGAACTTTATCCATCACATAGAAATTATCCATGTGACACTACACTTTTAATAGATCTATACAAGGGAATTCAAAATATTGAGAATTTATGGGATACTAAGAAACCATTTGATTTTTTTGAGGCATGGGAGATTACCGATAGTAGTGGTAAATTTAAATATTACATATCAAGATCATAATAGTATTCTTTTTCCACACATTCTATTTGTGAGTGTAAACTTTAAAACTATTGATAAACTGAAAAAATTCCTATTTTAAACTATTAAAATTTAATTATTGTTAGCAGTTATCTTCGGAGGAGGTATAAAAAATCTTCTCATCTCTGTTCATTCCAAACTAATGGTATTCTCGGGACATGAATGAGCATAAACACCACATCCTAAATATCTTCCATCATTAAAAATTGCTATAGGAAATCGATTTTAAATAATCTAATTACTTCTTTTAAAATTTTTATCTAATTAAATTTATATAGGATCAAATTTTAATCATTAAACAAGAAATCTAAATTACAAATTTGTAGTAGTGATAAAAAGTGAGATCAAAAAAATATATAATCTCAAGTATAATTGTGGCAGGTCTAGTTACAGGAATAATAGTTTTTGTTGTATTTTATCCTTTTCAACCACAACCCCCACAAGAACCTGAAGAAGTATTTAACTTTGAATTATCTATTACATCACATGAAAATGATTCATTAGTACAATCTACTGCCATTGTTTTAAGAGGAAATACCTCTGGGTCCCCCGATATTAATGAAATTGTTGTGAATGGTAAAAACGCTATTAGCTTGGAGTCTAATTTTAAAAAATGGGGAGTAATTTTGAATTTAATAAATGGTTCGAATCAAATTCTAATAGATATCATATATAATATAACATATGAAATTAAAAATGCATTAGACTTTTGGATTATCGCTGATACAAATCCTTTTCCAAAAGATTTAGATCGTCCTGATTCGAGTTATCAAGATATGAACAATGATGGAATTGATGGTATGTGTGATAATGCAATTTTTGTATCTAAAGGTGGATCTGATCTAAATTCAGGTGATATAACTCATCCTATGTTAACAATTATTGCAGGAGTCGCTAAAGCAAATGAAAGTGGAGAAAAAGATGTATACATTTCAGAGGGAACTTACAATGGAAGTGTCGCTATGGTAGATGGAATTAGTATATATGGAGGGTATAGTGAATCAGATTTATGGTCAAGGGATGTATCAACTTATCCAATAATAAATTCAACAAAGGAAGTAGATAATCATATTATTGGAGTCAAAGCTCATAATATTCATTCACCAACATATTTGGATACTATGGAAATAATAACTGGAAATTCTACTAGTGGTACTTCTTGTGGGATCTGGTGCTATAATATCTCTGATTTTATGCTTAGCATAAATAACTGTATTATTTATACTGGAAATGGTGGAGATGGTATGAATGAAGCTAACGGAATGAATGGACTTTCCGGAGATCCTGGAGATTCTGGAGGGGTTCCTCCTGCTCCTGGATTAGGGGGCTCATTTTACTGGGCTGGTGGAAATGGGGGTGCTGGTGGTCCAGCGATAGTGGTTCCATTGCCGGGACTTCCGGGATCGCCAGGAGTTGGTGGTGCTTCAGGAGGTGCGGGAGGAATTATAGGACTTCCTGGATTACCTGGAGCTAATGGTGCTTCAGGGGTAAATGGAATTAATGGAGCTGTTGGAGATGGATACGGTACAACTGTTAATAATTTTTGGTATGGTTTTAATGGAGATAATGGCGGAAATGGTGCTTATGGTGGCGGTGGCGGTGGTGGCGGTGGCGGTGGTGGCGTTGTTATTGCTCTGATACCCTTTTTTGGTGGTGGCGGTGGAGGTGGAGGAGGTGGAGGATCTCCCGGATATGGTGGTCATGGGGGTATTGCTGGTGGTGGTTCAATTGGTATTTTGGTTATAGAAGCTAATATAACAATTACTCATAATATAATATTTACTGGTGATGGCGGAAATGGAGGTAATAGTGGTAATGGTGGTAATGGTGGTGTTGGAGGAAATGGCGGAGCTGGTGGCCCAGGAGGAATTGGTGCTAATTTCGGGGGTAATGGTGGTCATGGAGGAAAGGGAGGAGCTGGCGGAGCGGGAGCAGGAGGAGCTGGCGGTATATCTTTTGGTATTTATTGCTATAACTCGATCTCCTCAATAAGTGATAATTTATATACAATAGGTACTGGCGGTTCAGGTGGTTTAAGCTCTGGCAATAATGGAGTACAAGGAGAATCAGGAGACGTTTACATTTAAAAAGAAGAATTTCTAGGAAATTTTAACTATTTTTTTTTAATTTCTTATTCATATTCATTCTTAAGTATTATTCCTTTTAAATAGTAAAAAGTCTTAAATTATTCAAAAAAAATTTCCCTTAAGCTCAGGTAATTCTCCTTTTGAGGAGATTTTTCTTTTTCAATATATTCATTAACCAATTAATTCATAATTTTATTATAATTAAATCCATTTTTTTTTTTTAAATAATAAGAGCATTAATACAGCAATAATTGTCATCACAACTATAATTATTATAAACAAATCGAATTGAAAAGTCTGGTATATGATAAAATTCATACCATAAAATCCAGCTAGAAATGATAACGGAATAAATATTGTAGAGATCATAGTTAAAACTTTCATTATATCGTTCATCCTATTGCTAACACTTGATAAATACATATCCAACATCCCAAAAATGATATCCCGATAATTTTCTAAAAGATCACTAATTCTAAAAATGTGTTCATATATATCTCTTAGATAGATCTGCAATTCATCACCGATTAGATTTGCTGGTTCACGCTGCAATTTATTGATTACTTCTCTTATTGGCCATATTGATTTTCTCAACTCAATAGAAGATCTTTTCAATCGATAAATATTTTGTAGAGTTTCTGGATCAGGATTCTTTATTAAAATGTCTTCAATGTTATCTATATCCTCGCCTACCTTTTCTATAACAACAAAATAATCGTCAATAATAATGTCAATTAAAACATAAAATAAGTAATCTGCACCCATTACTCGAACTTTTCCTTTTGGAACTTGAATTCTATCGTAAATGGGATTAAAAAGGTTAGTATCCCGTTCTTGGAATGAAATTACATAATTCTCTCCTAATATTAAACTTATTTGTTCATATTCAAAATCTTCTAGTTCTTGATTCCAACTCAACTTTTTTAGAACTGCAAAAATATAATTCCCAAAATCCTCTAATTTAGGCCTTTGATTGGGGCTTAGAATATCTTCTAGCACAAGAGGATGTAATTTAAATTGATGACCAATCTCTTCAATAACTTTTATTTGTGTAAGACCATATATGTCAATCCATTTAATGAAAGGTTTTTCAATTTTTGTGAGATCCATCTGAATCTCTTTAAATTCGTCTAATTTAAAATCATCAAAATTATATTCTGATACTTTAATTTTAGTAATTTCTTTTACTTTATCTCCAGTATAAATTAGAGTTCCTGGAGGAAGACCAATCTTTTTCTTCTTTTTAGTTGAAGTAATTGTATTTCTTACAGTTCTAGAAAATCTCCTCAAATGATCTCACTTAAACACTATACTGATTTTTTCACTAACAATTTATTTAACCAACTTTTAAAATTAAAGTTTGCTTATATTTTTTTTAATTAAGCTTAAGAATCTTATCTCAAAAAGTGTTTTAATATGAAAAGAATTTACAAAATCATTATATGGATAGTATTTATAGGAGTTTTTGTAATACTATATTTCTATTTTGGGTTTGAGCAATTATTATTGAATATAATACTTTTAAATTTGGCTGCCTATGTTGTCAGATCAATATTGATTGATGTTTTTCATAGTCTGATTAAAAATTTGCTTATTCGTTATATAAGCATGATAATAATAAACATTATATGGTTAATATTTCCATTTTGGTTGATTTTCATTATTTCACCTACTTTTTCTATAGCAATTATATCATTTTTGGTGGTTGCCATATCTTTAACATTTCAAAATATTATTAATAATATTGCATCAGGGATAATGCTCTTATCATCAGAAGGTTTTGAAGCAGGTGATTTGATTGAAACAAATGGAATTGAAGGTATTGTTAAAGAAGTATCATTAAATAGTTTGAAAATAGTAGATTTTGACGGTTCTATCACTTATATTCCCAACAGAAACGCTTTTAACTCACCTGTAGTTCGCTTTACTCACAAACCGATTAAAAGTGAAAAGAAAATAGACATTTCGGAAGTAGTAAAAAAATTTGGTAAATTAATAACTGGAGAAAAAAAGATTACACGTTATATTAAAGTTGTTGAACTTTTGAGTACAGTAGATTCAGAGAAACTTGAAGAATTATTAAAGCCTGTATTTGACAAGTATGAACCCATTTTCGGAACGAGACCGTATTTCTATGCAAATACTACAGTCAGTGGGCTCTTAAATCGATTAAGTATTACTTTACAAATTATCACAGAGGATCCAAAATTAATCTTAACCTATACAGATCCCTTATTGAAAGATATTCTATTCAAAGTTTATGAACCAGATATAAATTATGGATGGAACTCTTTTAATGAAAATGATTCAAAAAATATCTTAGAGGTCGATTAAAAACGCCAATATTTAGTTCAGATTTAGAAGCACTAATATATCTTATAATTATTGTGGCTGTGTTCTATCTTTTAAATAAATTGATCTCCTCAATCTTAGGGAAAAATAAAAAAATTTCTTTAAAGCAAAAAACTATTATAAATTTTGCTTTAAAAATTGTTACAGTACTTGTAATAGTATTTTTTGTTATTGAAGGTTTTCCACTCATTTCTCAAAATGGTCTAAATCCTTACACAGCAGTACTTACTGGAGCAATTAGCACAGCGATTGCATTTGCATCCAGCGGTGTATTTGCAAATTTTATATCAGGGATTGTTCTGATGTTAATAAGACCTTTTGAAGTTGAAGATTTGGTTAAAATTGAAGGAGATAAAGGAATTGTAAGAGAAATTAATTTAACTAAGCTGAAATTAGAAACATTTGATAATATTATAATTGAAAAATCTAATAGTCAAGTTCTTTCTTCCAAAATTGTTAATTATACAATTAAACTTGGCAAAAGGAAATCTTTTGAAGAATTTAAAAATAAAATCTTAGCTCCTCAAGATATAGGATTTAAAGATATTTATGAAAATGCTTTGGATTCTAAAATAGAATTTGAAAATAATTTAAAAAAAGCATTTGAATCCTTTTCAACTAAGTACTATCCAAAGTTATACAACTATACATTTAGAATGGCTTTTCCTTATAAAAGCTTTCGAGTAATGATGAATAAAGTCGCAGAAATTTGTGATTTATACAATCAGAAGAATATATTCAGGATTAAGCCTCAATTCGATGTGGTAGATTTTAATATAAGCATAATTGTTAAATTTCGATTACTAACGTTTAGTCCACAAAAAATATTTGATTTTCAACCTAAATTTGCTAAGGATGTCTATAATATAATTTATAAATATAAGGATATGTAGACTACTTTTTGATTTAAATAAGGTAGAAATAAAATTTTATGAAATTTTTAAAAAAAAACCCATATTAGACCATATTCTAGTAAGTGCTTGCTAGTTTACTCAGATGTTAATCCATGAGAGTTTGAACTAAGAATTCATAAAATTTGATCGTGAGATACACCCTAGAATGCTAGACTATTATTTTCTATAGATAAACTGCTCTAAGGTTACTTTTTTTATTCATAGTATAATTTTATTTAAAAATGTTACTAAGGATTCAAAAAAGAAATTACTGCAAATGATTATTTCTGAAATTAAAATCTTAGAAGAAATTTTTTTAATTTTTAATATTATTTAGCTTTTTTAGGTTTTTTTTTAATTATTTTTACACCCAAACTTAATTGATTCGGCTTCTCCTCAGGACCCTTCCAGAAAGGATAATCTTTTTCTAAAATTTTTATTTTTTTAAGTTTAAATATCAAAATTGCCATAAAATTAATCGCAAGAATATTTGACATTAAAAGAATAAAACTCCCAAATGATAAAAGTAAATTTCCATAAATTAGACTTACTCCAATATTAACGGCAGGAGGCATCAACGATACCGCAATAGCGATCCCTACTAAAGAAGATTGTATTTTGCCCGTGATAGTAAATCCTACAGCTAAACCCGCACCGATAGAAACAATCAAATCAAAAATCGTTGGAAAATTTCTATTCATCATTTCATGTGTTATTGAGGGTGAACCATAAATAATGAAGGCTAAGCTTGCTAGTAAAACTCCAATTCCAATTGCGATAAGAAGACTAGTAAATTGACCCATTATCCCCTTTCCAACTAAGAGATAATTTTTGCTTATTATTCCATATGAAACACCCAGAATAGGACCCATAAATGGAGATATGATCATTGACCCGATGATAATCGCAGCAGAATTTAAAATTAACCCTGCCCCTGCGATGAAAGCAGCTATTATAATAAAGAGATAGAAATTTATATTTAATTCCATTCCTTCTTTTATTGAGGATTCGATTTCTTCTACAGATACTCTGCTTGATAGCTCTTCGGAAATCTCTATTTGATCCTCTTTTAACTCTGGAATCGTTGTTTGTAATTTTAATATATCTATTATCCCAAATTCGGTTCCTACCCCAATTTCATTCAGTACTTCAAGTACTCTAGGAACCAGGTTCCTTTGGCAGCGAATAATGACTAATGAATTGTTAACTCCTTCTAATAAAATTATACTTTTAATATTAAGTTTCTCATTTATAGCAGTAATTAAGGATTCGGTATGCCTTTTTGGCTCATTAGGAAGACTTATCTGAATTTGACTCATTTAACATCAATATTTTTTTTTGGAGATGATTTTTATTTTTAAGAGTTAAATTAAATTTATTCAAAAATCATTTAAAGCTTTTTTCTAGATTTTATAAAAACTAAAAAACTCATAAAATTAAAATTTAAACGGGTTCTCTTTGACCCAATTAAGTCAGATATTGCAAAAACTAGTGGTGAATTTTTAATTATTTTAGATAAATTTTTAAATCAATATCTTTTAGATTTTAACACAAAAGAAAAAATTAATTTACTAAAGTGTTAAGAATGGAAGAAGAAATAAAAAAGAAGATTTTAACATCATCAAATCTCATTTTTGGTACAGGGATTATTATTTTGGCTATATTAGTAATGACATTTACTGTTGCAGCTGTTATAACTCTATTATTTATACTTTCCATAGCAATAATCATCATTGGGTTAGCAAGACTTGTAAATGCTTATGCAAATGATGAACTCGATACTAGTGGGAAAATTGCTAAATTTATAACGGCTTTAATCGCCTTAATCTTCGGAATCATTGTAATTGTAAATACAGCAACAACTCCTATGATTACAGTTGAAATTTTAATAATTTTAGTTAATATTTTATTATTAATCATTGGATTCGCGAGGATTTATATTGGATTAACAACAAAAGAATATTTTAAAGGATATCGCGGTTTTACTGTATTAATTGGAATTGTTATGATTATTTTGTCGCTTTTAGTTTTCTTAAGTCCTACATTTGATAATGCAACTTCTATTGTAATTGTATCTGTATCAATGTTACTTAGTGGAATTGCTCGTTTTGTATTAGGAATGATTGGAATTAAAAAAAAATAATTTTACATTTTCATTTATTTTATAATTCAATAAGGAAATTATAAAGATGTTTTACTGCGTTTTCTAAGAATTCTACTTCTACTTTTCTCCTTTTTTTGGTCTAATGGTTTGATATAACCAAGCAAATCATCAAAGTTTATTTCTTGGTGTAAATGAGGCCGAAAAATAAATTTATAATATTTTTTCCTCCAATAAAAACGCAGACTATTAAGATATATTAATAATTCTTTAATTTGTAGAGGTTTGATTTCTGTAAATGAAGTTATTATATTTTCTTCTGTGTTAGATTCAATATTTCTTTTTAATAAGTTGCCATCAGTTTTTAAAATATAGATTGTTCCATTTAAATAAACATCGTTTTCCTTATTATGAGTTAATCCAAGATACTGAGCATATAATTTAAAGTTTTGATTAATTTTAGTATTTAAATAATTTTTTTGAATGATATCTCGATTTTTATTTTTTACTAATGTTTTTAGCTTCTGTTCTTCCATTTCTCCTTTGCTTTTCTGTAATATTTCATAATATTTCACTTGGAGGTTGGTAAATATTAACATCTCTATATCACTGTAAAAATCTTGAACCTCACGGGATAAAATCTGATCATCTTTAATATGATCCCAGATTATGAAGAAAAGTACAGCAATTGACACTGCTAAACTTACATATACAAGAATATCTTCTAGAGCCATTGGATTGGAATAATTAGTTATTATTAAATTTGATGATATCACTTACTCGTATGGGCAACCTTCCTACTTTTATAAAATTTCTTGCCACGTTATACCATACTTTTTCAGTCATTTTTATTCAATTTCTAAATCTTTTAATTTCTTTTCAAAATAGAATTATTTGTTCTATTTTAAACGATTAAGTATTTTAGTTAATGATAATAATTAAACTTATGAAATTGAATATTTAAATTATTCAAATCTATGTGATATAAGATTGTATGACAAAAATTATTTAGAAAAAGTTAGAGAAGAAAAAGAAAAGTGGGATAAGCTTTATGAAAGCCAGAAAGAACGAGATGTAAAATTTGTCACTGATTCTGAAATCCCTATCAAAAATCTTTATACACCTTTAGATATAAAAGAAAAAGATTACTTAAAAGATATCAGTTTTCCTGGAATGCCACCTTATACTCGTGGTGTTTATCCTTCGATGTATAGAGGACGATTATGGACTATGAGATTATTTTCAGGTCATGGAACTCCTGAAGAAACCAACAAGAGGTGGAAATTTCTCTATGAAAATGGTGAAACTGGATTTAGTGCGGCAGTTGATGCGCTAACTTTTAATGGTATCGATCCTACTAATCAAGATGGAGCTGCAGAAGTGGGAACATCTGGAGTTCCTCTCTATTGTATTGACAGTCTTTTTGCTCTTACGGAAAATATTCCGATTGATAAGATTAGTGTAGCTTTAGTTGTAGAACCATTTACATGTGCACCTGTTTGTTCAATGTATTTTAATATGGCAAAAATGCGAGGCTATGATATTAAACAATTGATGGGAACAACTCAAAATGATATTTTGACTATGACTGTCGGTTATATTCCATATAAAAATAGTCCTCCTAATCATATACTACGTCTTGCATGTGATTTCATTGAATGGACAGTTGCTCAAAAAAACGTTAGCAGATGGCATCCAATAAATTTTACAGGTTACAATTATAGAGAAGGAGGAATTGACGCCGTACAGGAATTGGGTTTTGTATTTGCAAGTGCGTGTTCTCATATTGACAATTTAATTGCAAGAGGATGGAAAGCAGATGATTTTGTTGGACGCTTGGCATTTCATTTAGCGGCACACAAAGATTTTTTTGAAGAAATAGCAAAATTTAGAGCTGCTAGAAGAATATGGTATAAATTAATGAAAGACAAATATGAAGTTAAAGATCCAAGGAATTTAGGATTTCGTTTTCATGTCCAAACCGCCGGATCTTCTTTAACAGCACAATCACCTAAGATAAATATTGTGAGAACCGCAATTCAGGCTTTAGAAGCGAATTTAGGAGGATGTCAATCATTACACACAAATAGCTATGATGAAGCAATTTGTCTACCTTCAGAAGAAGCCGCTTTAGTAGCGTTAAGAACTCAACAGGTAATTTCAGAAGAAAGTAGAATCCATAATACTATAGATCCTTTTGCTGGTTCATATTTTATTGAATGGTTAACGGATGAGGTTGAAGAAAGAGTATGGAAATATATTGATAAAATTCAAAAAGTAGGCACTATTGATAAGGCTCTCTCTTCAGGATTTTTGTATAAGGAGATGAGAGATGCCTTTCATAAACGTAGAATGAAAATAGAGAGTGGCGATGAAATAATGCTAGGTGTAAATAAATATCCTGTTTCTTATGATACAGTAACAGATGTTTTTAGAACTAATAAAGAGGCAATAGATATTGAAGTTGGTCGAATTGAGAAATTGAAAGCTCGAAGAGATAATGCAAAATTAGAGAAAATTTTAGATAAATTACGAGATGTCTGCGAAAAGGAAGAAAATGTAATGCCCGTAGTTATGGAAGCGACCAAGGAAGGGGCTACTGTTGGGGAAGTGTGTAATATCTATCGAGAAATATGGGGAACCTGGGATCCTCCTTTGGCAATTTAATTTTAGAGGTGTAAAGTATGTCAGAAAAAAAAATAAGAGTACTTATGAGTAAGCCTGGCATCGATGGGCATTGGCGTGGAGGAATAGTAGTAAGTCGTGCAATTCGGGATGCTGGAATGGAGCTCATTTTTGGAGGATTTCAAAATACAAAACAAATTGTCGAATCTGCAATCCAGGAGGATGTTGATGTAATAGGATTAAGTATTCACTCTGGAGCTCACTTTGCCTATACACAACAAGTTATTGATCTCTTAAAAGAACGTGGAGTCTTAGATGATATTATGATACTTGTTGGAGGAGTAGTTCCTGCTCAGGATTTTTCTAAATTAAAAGAGATGGGTGTTGCGAACATATATGGTCCAGGCTCAATGACTTCTGATATTGTCGAGTTTATTAAAACACATGTCAAAAAATAAAAAAGAAATGTAATATTTTTTTTATCAAATTTTAATTTACATCTATTTCTCGTTGAGGACTGTATTTAATTGAAAGTTGCTTACGATATTGATAAATTAGTTAGTAAATTTAAAGAAAAAAATAAAATTGCTTTAGCAAAATTGATAACGATCATTGAAAACGAGCCAGAAAAAGCACATGAGATATTTGAACATTTTGAAAACATAATTCATGATTCATACATTATTGGAATCACTGGTTCTCCTGGTGTCGGAAAAAGTACCTTAACAGGCCAAATCTCTAAAAAACTTTTAGAAGATGGAAAATCAGTTGGTATTATTTGTGTTGATCCTACATCCCCTTTTAGTGGGGGCGCCTTTTTAGGAGATAGAGTTCGTATGACTGATATCTCATTATATCCTAATGTATTTCTGCGAAGTCTTGCCTCTAGAGGGTATAAGGGCGGAATTTCAAGAGCGGTTTTTGATATTAGCTTATTATATGAAGCATATGGAATGGATGTAATCATTATTGAAACTGTCGGTGTTGGACAAGCTGAATTCGATATTTATAACCTTGCCTATTCTGTTGTAGTAGTTTTAGTTCCCGGTTATGGTGATGCAATTCAAATGCAAAAAGCCGGAATAATTGAGATTGGTGATATCTATGACATTAATAAGAAAGATCTCGGGGGAGAAGACATTGCTGTACAAATTGAGATGATGCTTGATGATACTATCTTTCAAAGCGGTTGGAGACCACCAGTTTCCATGACTGATGCGATATCGGGAGAAGGTGTAGAAGAACTTATTCAAAATATATGGGATCATAAGGAACATCTTGAACTCTCAGAAGCGATAAATGTGAAAAAGAAAAATAGATTCACCTATAAAATCAAGGAACTTATTTATTCAAAAATAGAGAAGCTAACCTCAGAGAGTTTTATTAACGAAAGTGAAATTAAAGAGATTGCATCACATGCTATAGACGACGGAAAATTCAAGATCTACCGGACAATACATAATAAATTCGAAGATGTGAATTTTGAAATAAAAAAGAAGAACTAATTACATTTACTTTCTTTCTTATAAAACTAAAAATGTCTATCTAAAGGTGAAGAAAGAATATTGGTTGAATTCTGTCCTGAATGTGGAAATATGTTAAGGAAAAAATCTTGTAAGTGTGGTTATAACACTCAAGATTCTCTTTCTAGGAATGTAAATAATACGTCCTTGATCGAAATATGGAATCCTCCTTCTCCTAAGATCATCTTTTGTAAATTAACGGCAACATCACTTGATAAACTTAACACTATGTTAAATAAAGGAATTTATCCCGAAAAATTAAAAGAAATCACTAAAAAGCTAAAAAATCATCATTTTTCATGCTGCGATTGTGTCTATTTTAATGAGGAGATATCTCATTGTCAAATTAAGAATAAATATTTGAAAAAAGAATCTATTTGTAGAAGTTTTGAACCTTATGAGTGAAATGTCCGAAACAATACATGAGAAAAATAAAAATGGATTCTCAAACAACATAAGATGTTCAAATGATCTTAAATTAAATAACTGGCTCCTCTCTGCGATCTTTCTTTAATATTCGAAATTTAATTAAGAAAAATACAAAGAGAGCCACTCCTGCTCCTGTTACTGTTGCAACTAAGGTTATTGATAGAATTGTATTAAAGGGGTTTATAATATGATATCTTGTAGAAGAAATCCAAATAGTTTCATTCATTCCATCACTAACACTTAATTTTATGCGATAATTCCCTTCGGGTATAGTTTGAGTGTTCCAAAGATAAGTTTCGTCGTCGTAGTCTGTTACAATTGGTACCCACACAGACCCATCTCCGTAAAATATACTGTATCTCAATTCACTGGTATCATTGTCAATGTCATTAGCTTCAAATGAAATACTCATTTTATTATTGGCTTGATCGTGATCAATAAAAATGTTAATCTCAATAAAGAAAGGAGCATCATTTACACTTTCTACATTTAGTGTTACCTTTATAGATGTATTAGCTCCGGCGGGATCATAAAGATATAGATCAAATTCATCAGAACCATAAATATTATCAATAGAATGAAAAATAAGCACATCTTTATCATTTTCATCTAATATCACTGAGAATAGTGAGTTATTTACATCTTGAAAGGTCCAATTTAAATACTCAGATTCAAATTCAACATCAGTTTTATAGGAAGAAAGATTTAAGGAAAAATTTCCAAAATCTTCTAGTTGGTTCCAAATTTCTAAATTTTGTAGCTCTGATATATTTAATATACTTGGTGGGGTATTAATGGCAGAATAACTAATATAAATATTAAATATTTCTGGTGTAAAAACATCATTAGTTGTGGATAACACTATCTTCCATAATAAGTCTGAACCATTAACAGAAAATTGATGAAAACTATTATTCATTACGGAATCCCAGTTTTTTCCATTGTCATTAGATATATAATATTCTAATGATGTACCATTTGGAATTTCAGCACTTATTACCATTGTAGCATTAGTTATCGTGGCATAAGTATAATCAACGATTTTAGATTGAGCAATCGCATTATTTTTATATAAATTAAACAGATGATCTTTATATTGAACTACTTGTAACCCATCATGAGAGTCAGCCACATAAATAAAACGACTCGAAGCAGCGCAGCCTATAGTTTGATTGTAATTATCTATATAATTACCAATTTCAAATGGAGTATATGGATTAGTTATATTTATTATTTCTATTCCATCATTGACATCAGAAACTATCGCTAAATTATCCACTACTTCTACATCCATTGCTCTGTTATATGTATCATTATAATACCCTATTTTTTGAGGATTTAATAAATCAGATATATCTAATATCTCCACACCATCAAATCTATCAGCTATTAATAAATAATTCCCATAAAAAGCAATTGATTGAGAATTATTATAATTTCCTCCATATCTAGAGACTGATTTAATATTATTTAAGTCCGAAATGTTTAAAATTTCTATTCCTTCATATCCTTTAGCTATAAATGCATAATTATTTCTTATTTTTACATCATAGCAAACTCCATCAGAGGGATAATTGGTAATAAATTTTAGGTTTAATGGTTCAGTAATATTATAAACATCAAGACCAACCAAACCATTTGCCACATAAGCAATATTATCATAAATTTCAATTCTATTAGAAAAATTCATTAAATATCCTCCAATCGAATCTAAAATCTCAATATTAGAGGGATCGGAGATATCTAGTGAAATTAAACCATTTTCTGTAGTTACCGCATAACAGATGTCATTTTTTAATTCAATATCGTAAAAGTCGTATTTACCATCAGAAAAATTACCCAATTTTTGTGGATTGTATGGATTAGATACATTTATTATAAATAAACCACCTTTATAAGTATCCTCTTCAACAGCACATATATAGGCTAAATCACCATTTAATATAACATCTTTTGCGTTAATATTTTGCGAGAATTCAGCTATTTTTCTAGTTTCTGTAATTTTGGATAATCTTATAATCTCCAAACCATATGATTTTTCTCCTAAAAATAGAAAATTTCCATGTTTCTCGATTAGACACACTTCTGTCTCACTATTCCAATAGTCTACTAATGTTGGTTCTAAGGGATTCAATATATCAATTATAATTACACCGTAATAATCACATGCTAGAAATGCGTAATTCTCATCGATTAACACATCCATAACAATTCCATCTTCATAAAAAGTGCTTATTACTGTTGGATTTGATATATCTTGAATATCAATTACTTTTAAACCATCTAGTCCATTTGCTAAAAAAAGATAATCTCTTTTAATCTGAAAATTGCAGTAATTACCTGTAATACTTAATTGACTTATTCTAAATATATCTTTCAAATTTGAGATATCTATTATTTCTAAATTGTTATTTTTATTAGCTATAAATAGATAATTACCTATAACTTCTACTCTACAAGGCGATTCAAAATTAGTCCAATTCCCAACTTTGGAAATGGAATGTGGATTCGAAATATTTAATATTTCAACACCCAAATCTTTAACAGAAAGAAAAGCAAAATTGTCTTTTATGAAAACATTTGTAACATTATAACTGTTGGACCAAGAGCTGATTTTTTGAGGATTAACTGGATTAGTGAGGTCTAAAATTTCTAAGCCATCTACACCATCAGCAATATAAGCAAATTTTCCTTCAATTGAGATATCTAATGTTTCGTTATAAGAGTCACCCACCGATTTAATTAAATATGGATTTAATGGATTGGAATTATTAATTATCTTTAACCCTGATGAATTATCTGCTAAAAATGCAAGATTTTCAAAAAAATCAATTGCTTTAATATAATTAATGTTTTTGGTAAAACTAGTATTACTATCAAGATTTTGGTAAGGAAGTTGTAAAAAACCTCGGCCCCAACCACTAGTATTAGTAATTGAATAATTATTAAATTCTATACTCTGAAAATTTTCATTATATATCAAATCTGATGAAGATTTTAAATTTTTCTCTATGGTAAAATCATAAAATTCATCATTTCCCTTATTATATAAATTAAACAAACAATATTGATTAATGAATGAAATAAATAAACCTAAATTGAATATAACTATTATTAAAAACCATTTTTTCAAGATATTAGTTTTCAGCTTCAATTTTATAATCACAAAAAAAAATAAATAAAAAATTAGATTTAAAAAAAACTATATTTCTCCTTTTAATAATTCCACTTGCCATTGTAATATCAATATTTTGATCATCAGACTATTTGCAAGTTCGACCGAGATTTTACCTTTCTGTTGTAAAGCGAAAACTTCTGCTTCAGCCTTATCCAAAGCATGTTGAGCAGAAGTAAGTGATGATTCTGTATCTTTATCCAGTGAAATATCGAAGATAGCATTCTCAAGTTTTTCTGCCGCTAATGTAATCACATTCTCCAGGTTTTCACTATCTATTGGATTGATACTGTCTTCAACAAAATCTCTCAAGTTGTATATATCAGCTTCTACTAGTGAAATATCGTGGCTAAATTCCGTTCCCATACTTAATCCCATTAATTCAACAATTTTATTGCGAATATTTCGTATACAATCCTTTAAATGGTCAAAGTGCTCTTGACTCATAGACTGTTTATTAATCATTAACTCTGTTTTAGTTTCAGCAATTTCCAGTTTAATCTCTGCCATCTTGTTGCGCACTAGTCCCGTATGTAAATAACCATCTTCAATTAGTTGATAGGCTTCCCATAATAAACCCTGAATCTTTACTATTTTTTGAGTTACAACACCATAGAGAGCAGTAATTCCATTGTCATATATGTAGTTGTTCATCTCTTCACATAACCACATAACATATTTATACATCTCATCTAAGGTCACTTCAAATGTATCATAAGTAGTAGTAGTTAAACTATCCTCTGTAATTGTATCGTCGTCAGCATCTGTAATGTCAACTCTAATATCGTGGATTCCTTCCATCCATATCCAATCATTTGTAAAAGAAAAGTTAAAGACTGTTTCACTTGGAGTTGGTTGATAATTATGTATTAAAACGCCATCTACATAAATATCAATATTACTCAATCCTAGATCATCACCTAGTGCTTCATCAATCGCGATAAAACTAATATTTAACCAATTCTCATTATCCTTTACAATAAAGTTTTCAAAGTAAGGATGTTGTGTATCATCATCGACGATTTTTATACTAAGATCAATTGTTTCAGAAATCCATGGTGATGATGTCGCAGTAACGCTAAATTCGCGATATCCTAATTCAAAAGGAATAAGAGTGATATTAAAGTATTCAGTTTGGCCCGGAATCAATGGATAATAATTATTTTCAAGATAGATATCGGCGATATTAACACTAGTATATGTTATATCAATCGGCTCATACATATTCCCTAGATTAGTCAATTGAAATTCATAATCATATATATCACTATCAGTCATCGATAAGTCCGCTTCTTCTACTTCAAAATAAATCATATGATATTGTTTAATATCTATTGAGCAATCAAACACTTTAATTACAGATGGATCTGTAACAGAACTTATTTCTACGGTAAATTCAATTAATCCCGGGTAGATAATTTTGTAGTATGGAATTTGAAATCCGATAACTGCTGAATAGGTTGCAAGTGATCCAACATAAAATGCTCCAGGTGTATACAGGAAGTATATATCGGGGTCAATATTATTAACATCAATACTATAAGTATCATAGACATTACCAGTATTTGTAATATTAATGTAACAAGCTATTAAATCATCATATTCCAATTCAGTTTCATCAGGTTTGAAGGGGTCGAATATAACATCAAAATCTACTATAGTTATTACATTATAATCGAGGATTATATTAGTTCTTGCCAGAGGATTCTCTTCATCTTGAGCTCTAATAACTATACTGTTATCTCCTGGTCTAAGCCTATTTTCTGAAGTTGGTGTAATAAGTACATCAACATATACTGTATATGGCCAAAGTATCCATCCAGGTAAATCAATTGTAATCGTGTCCTCGTAAGTAATTCCTTGATATGTAAATTCAAAATTCCAAAGCTCATTTGTTGGAGTTTCTATTATATATGTCTTTGAATAAAACCAATATGGATAAATTTTTAAGCGATATTCAATATTTTCAGATACTCCCGGAGTTAAGTCATCTTTTACCGTTTGAACTTTGACCTTAGGAACATCAGTGGGGAACCACAATCCACTTTCTACTAGATTTATGAATTGGGGTATGTTATTAGGAAAAACGGGGATATTAAACGTGGCTCTATTTGGGTCACTGTAATAAGGACCTCCATCACTTGCAGGAGGATCAACCCACCAAACAAATGGAGGTATAATATTTACTACCCATCTCCCAGGAGGATTGTAATACCAACTCATATCTACTATGTTAGTAAGAGTAAATGAAGACGATGCATATTCAAAAGTATCTGTAGCAGTAAGCGAACCAGTATCTCCTGAAGAAATTGTTTTGCTACCATGGGACCCATAGGACCCTGTTCCAGCCTTAAGTTCCAAACCAAATGTTAACTGTGTATTCCCTGTGTTATCAAAGTTGATATTTAATCCTATATAGTCACCTACCTCAAAACCACCTTGAGCTTTAATTTTAGCTTCATTCCAAACCAATGAATTACCCAAAATACTATATTTTGGGTCAGCATCTTTAATTCCCCAAAAGAAACTTACAAATTCAGCCCACAAATCAAAACCAAAGATTTCCTCAAGCAGCCAATCAACTAATTGAACTACTAGAATTGCAGCGGCGATAATTTTACAAACAACAGGATCTCCAAATAAAGCAAGGGCTCCTGCAGCTACCATTAATCCCCCTCTAATTCCCTCAGCAATACCAGAAGCATAGGCTCCTTGAAAATATAAAGCGACTCCATATATAAATCTCATTGTACCAAAAATAATATTCAATGGACCTGTAATTTTATCAAAGACCGTTGAGAATGCCTTAAAAACTGTAAGTGAATCTATTACTTTTATAAAACCCCCTACAGTATTAACAATATCCATTATAGTTAATATTACTGTTGGTGCAAATGCCTCATATTCATCTACATACCATGTCCATACACAACCTATCAATTGAGTTTCCCAATAATTCCAAGGACCTGGATACTGAGGTGAAACAAGTTGAAATTGAAAAATCTTCAATTGAGTGAAGTATTCAAAGCTACCACCACTATCAAAAGTACTCATTCCAGTACCATGAACATTTAAATCGTATAAATGAATCTCAATTTGATCATCTCCGAGATCTCCTTTGAAATGTAATATTTCTTCACTGGAACTTCCAACATACTTAAATTTTGAGAATTGTAAATCATAGACTCTTGTTTCTGTATCACTTTTTAAACCATATTTTATTTGGCCCAAATATTCAGCATTTTGAGCCTTTAATACCTTCATTGTCAATAATCCTAAGAATTTTGTATCTGGAAGTAAATAGAAATTATTTCTCTCAGTTGGAGTATAAGTTCTCAAAGGATTTTCTCCTGGAAATGCATCATATAGTGTTTCCAAATTGTAAGTTAATGAATAGCCATGAGTTATATATATAAAACTCGTTGTTTCATAATCTAAGCTATATGTATTCAAAAATTGATTTCTTAAGTTATCTCTTGTGTTATTTTGATTTTCCATGTCATAGAGAAAATCCTGGTAAAGCTCTAAATTAGCTATATCAGGAGGATTATATGATAAATCAGAGACAGATAGGTGAGCAGCTAATTCCGCATATAGAGCGGTTTTTCTATAGGTGCTTCCATCATCAACAATTCCTAACACCACTGAAGTTGGTTCATTCTCAGTTACTGCAATGCCCTGTATAGTATACTCATCATTGTTATCATAAACATGAAAGAAGCTTGAATTACCTGATATTGGATTATATTCAAAGATAAGCCAAACAAGAGTAAATTTCAATAAAATTTGTCCATCGTTTTTAGCAGGATTATTATACTTATAATTTAGTGTTCCAGCCCAACTATATGTCTCTTGATTTCCGTTACGTTTCATTGGATTAAAAAATGCGAGACCTGTGTTATCATTATCAAGAGAAAAACCTGTATCAGGCAAATAATCTCCTTGTTGATTTATTCCATATATACGTATACCTGGGTAAATTCTTAATTCATTTCCCGCGTAATCTAAGACTTTAGCATGATCATTTAGTGTAGGTTTAATCTGAATGCTTACTGCGATATCTGCATTTGTACTTGTATCTTTTATTGGAAAATTCAATCCAAAAGTAGCACCGGAACCATAAGGCAAATAACGATATGGCATTAAATCAGCTCCATCAAAAACACCATCTAGATCGGCGTCAGGTATAAATTTATATTGTTCCTTTTCAAACTTGTCATACAAGCCATCACCATCAGAATCAGGTTCAAAATGGGAAGTTAAATCTGGAATTTCAAATTTATCCAAGCAAAAATCAATTTTATAGAAAGAATTCACAGGAGAATTTCCATGCTTTAATGTAAACTCGATATTATATGCTCCTCTGTTAATAGAACTAGTGATGATAAATTCACCGATATTAGAAATTTTATTCGAAAAGAGATCACCATTAACTTTGAGATTAATTATCTCATCATCGGATCCAAGTTGCGTTAGGTTTAATATCAATGATTTCCCCTGGTAACTAAGTGGGGTTACTACCATTATTTCTCCTCTAATTTTAAGATTTTGTGCATATGAATGATCTAAATCGTATTCGCCTCTTAATGCTCTCCAAGCCAACCAAGCATTTTCTTTAATCGGATCAAAACCCTTAGCTAATTCAAAAATATTTCTTAAACCATCAAAATCATAATCAAGTGCAACAATAGGTTCCGCAGGAGTGAGTAATGGATAAAATGGAAGACCAGCAAAATAATAGGGAGCACCATTGTTAAAGCTGTCATCATCTCCAAAGTTCCACATTATAAAATCATTTTCAATTCTTGATTCTCTTGGCCCAATCCATATTGCCTTAATTAATAACCATTCATTACTTCCAAGAATAACAGAATTTCCAAATATTAATTTAAACTCGATCTCTTTATCGGTTTCACTATGTTCTGTATTAATATCGGAAATTTCTGAAGCTGTTAAAGATGGGGATTCAATAAGAAAATCAAAATATTGTTCGAAAGCATAGTCTTTGATCTTAATATATGTAAAATTGAATTCATTTAGATCTGAAGCCATCAAATTTGTGACTTTAAAATCAACGTTATAGATTTTATAGCCTTCCTCACTAAGTTCCTGGTAATAGTGCCTTTCAATTAAGGGAAATGGTTGATTTTCCTCAGTTCTCGTTGAATGCTGAAAGAAAACTTGAATATCATCACATATACCATTATAAATCAGATTTGGATTATATTGAGCCAGTATCTGATCAGGATCATGCCAATTCAGCATTATATTGAATTCTTCACCAATATCAATAACTTCTCCTTCATAAAGTTTTATATGAAAGATCATCTGCCCAGATCCTTCTAAATCATGACTATCATCAATATCAAAAGTAGATAGAGTTATTTTATTTTGGCTTTCAATGATTTTTGTATTCGGTAATAATATATTTTCAAATGGATCACTTTTATTCACTTGAATCCATAGATTAAATAGTGTTAAAGGATCGCTTAGGTTGTTTTTTAACTGAATAACCATTAATACTTTGTCTGCTTCATACTGAATTGAAAAATGAATATTTGGTGTTCTCCAGAATTCTTTCTCTAAATCATCTGGTGGAATAAATGGAGTCTGACTAGTGTTTGGATTAAAACTGCTTGTTGGAATAGGAATAAAGTCTTTGATAGGTACAAATTGAAATAGAATTAATGCAATTAATATTGTTGTTGATAATTGTTTTTTCATTATTAATCACTTTTCTATTGGATTTTCTACAATAATGTTTAAATGATAATATTACATATGCATTTATATATATTATTATATCTTTGCAAGAAAGAGGGAGTTATCAAACATCAATAACTGTTTTCTAACTCTCTTAAATCTAACATAAAAAGGGTGGAAATCAATATGAAAAAAAATAAAAATGAATTTTTTATATTAGGAATTCTTATTTTGTCGTTTTTAAGCTTAACTATTACTTGTTTTCAAATTCCAAATTCTTATGCATCGAATTTTAGAATTCAAACATTAGATCAAAATAATTTAGTTAATAAATCTGTTGGATGGATTATTTATCACGGGGAAGATGATAATTCAACATACACTGTCACTGTGAATGATCTAAAGGCTTTTGGGGCAGAATTTTCGCAAATTAATTCTGAAATCACACAAATTCTATTGTCATCATATGATATATTAGTTATTGAGGAAGGAGGTACAGACTGGCTCAATAGTGAGTTAATAGCGTTAGATTCATGGATTAAGCAAGGGGGTGCTCTCTATATTTTAGGAGATCAACCTGGAGATTCACAAAGCAATGTGTCGCTCTATTTTAATGTATATTATAATACTACAGATCCCCTGGCAGGACTTCTAACAATTGAGGATTCTACACATGATTTATTCGAAAATGTAACGAATATAGATTGCTTTTTTCCCTCTGCCTCTATCGATGAGATACAATCTACTGCTTCACTTGAAGTATTAGCTAGAAGTGGGGATAATGCTGCCATCTTAGCAGCCTTATTAATCCAAAACGGTCGTATTTTGTGGAATATCGATTCTGATGGAACAATAAATGATTTTAATATTGGATTTGCAGATCATAGACAATTTGCAAATAATTCATGGATATGGCTGGCTACTCCTAATCCATATACCCCTGGAAATGGAGGAGATAATATGATTATAATAATAATTATAATTTCTTCGATAGCGGGCGTCGCCGTAATAGGAACGATTATAGGAATTTATTTGAAGAAAAGAAAATAAAAAAATTTAACCTTTTTTTTAATCTCTTATTACATTAAAAATTATATTAATTGTGTATAATAATTTGAATTTGAATATCCCTTCTTGAAAATCCTTTCTATATTTCAAAAAAATCTTTAAATAATTGAAAGATCATATTATAATATTCAGTACGTTAAATGTAAATAAATCTTCAAATTCTTTCAAAATTTCAATTTTATGGTGGATATTATCACTCAAATAAAGAAATTTCAAAATTTAAATAGAGATTTTAAAGCTGAGAGTTTAATTAGAGAAACAAAAATTCTCAATATTGCCAGATTGGCTAAAATGTTAGTTGATTTGTATGGACAAGATGAGCCTTTTAAGAAGGTAGGGAAACATGAGGGCAAGGAAATTGAATTATATTTAAAAGAATTAGGTGGATATATTACATTTATTTTGACTTCTAAAAAGGATAATTTCAAATGTCATGCTGAGAAAGCCAAGAACCCCGTTGCAAGGATTATTATAAATGTTAAGAAAGAGAAAATTCTAAAGGTAATTAGTGACATTATTCGCTCAAAACATAATATCTTTGGAGTAATAAAACTTTTGAAATATCTTATCCCAAGAAAGGCCAAAATTAAAGGATCTTATGTTGCTGCTTTAAAATTGGTGCGATGCTTGATGATAGGTAAACATCCTATGTATAAAGAGAGTTAATAAGGTGAGATTGCATGATTTTACATGAGGATCCATTTTTGTCGGCGTCTAGTTCTATAATGAATTCTTATATTGAGAATTGGCAAAAAATGGGTAATAAAGTTGTTGGTTATTATTGTACATACATTCCAGAAGAATTGTTATTTGCAGCAGATTTATTACCATTTCGAATAAGAGCGACAGGGAACAAAGATACGGATTTAGGTGATATTTATATGGTGAGATTTACATGCTCATTCGTCAGAGCAACTTTGGATATGGCCTTAAAAGGAATTTATGATTTTTTAGATGGATTTTTAGTTTGCAATAGCTGTGATCATAGTCGAAGAATGTATGAACTATTTGATCTTAAAGTATTTAGTAGAGAGAATTTTAGGAAGAACGTTCATAGGTTTTATTTAGCACTACCTCATATTATTACTGATGAGGGATTTGAATGGTATAAAAGAGAAGTAGAAGAGCTGAAAGAAGAGTTAGAGCAAAATTTTAAAATAAATGAAATTACAAATGAAAAATTAACAAAATCAATAGAAATATATAATGAAAACAGAAAACTTCTCAGAGAATTACATAAATTGAGAATTCAAAAGAATCCTAAGCTTACGGGTAGTGAAGCTTTACAAATAAATATGGCAAATTCTTCAATTCCTAAAGATATTGCTAATGAAGAATTAAAAAGGCTTAAGACTCTACTTACCAAACGTGAAGATATTAATATTGATAATAAAAAACGAATACTTTTAGTAGGTAGTGTAGTGGATAATATAGAATTTACAGAATTAATAGAAAATTCGGGGGTATTTTTAGCTTCTGATGTACTATGTTTTGGAACTCGTAATTTTGTAGATGATGTAAAACTTGAAACTAGTAAATCCCCTTTAGAAAGTATTACCAAACGATTATATTACAGGTTGTCATGTCCAAGAATGATGGATGATCATGAAAGAAGGTTGGACTTCTTGAAAGAAGAGATTAAAAGAGCAAATATTGAAGGCGTTATTTTACAAAGAATAAACAATTGTGATTTGCATGGATGTGATAATATGCTCTTTACGCATGAATTAAAAGAATTAGAAATCCCTGTTCTGAATATGGATAGAGAATTCTATCAATCTGATACAACTCGCTTGCAAACACGAATAGAAGCATTCTTAGAAATGATATAATTAAATAAAATGTGTGGTGAAATGGTAAATAATATAGAATTGGAAAACAGAATTATTCCATATAAAATGCTGTATGAAGCAGTTTCATCAACTCAGGGATTAATAGAGGGAATACTTCCAGATCATGGAATTCCTTCATTAAGAATTGGATTGAAACTTTTAAAATCATTAATGGAAGATTATATTCAAAAAGCAAGAGAAGGTTCACCAATAATTGGCCATCATTTCTCATTCCCTACAGAATATCTTTCATGCTTTGATTGCGTACCTGTGTGCATAGAAGCTGTCTCATATTTATTAGCAGCTCTATTACCTCACGGCTCTGAACCATATTATGATTTAATTACAAATTGGGGTCATCCATTTCATACTTGTACATCTCAGAAAGGTACAATGGGGATGACATTGGATGATCTATTCAAGTTCGATGCTATTATTACACCAACAGCTCCATGTGACAATACATATGCTTCATATCCATTTTTTTCATATTATAAAAAGATCCCTGTTGTTGCTCCAGATTTACCATTTTTAAAAGAGGAAAAGAGTTATTATTACCATGGTGAGCAAATTAAGATTGGATTAGAAAAGTTAGGTGAAATTATTAATCAAAAACCTGATTATAATAAATTAAGAAAAGCAAATGAGTTGGAAA
The DNA here is from genome assembly GCA_016839915.1 of Promethearchaeota archaeon. Classification (GTDB taxonomy): domain Archaea; phylum Asgardarchaeota; class Lokiarchaeia; order Sigyniarchaeales; family SOKP01; genus Loki-b32. The sequence continues at coordinate 3,530 of JAEOTH010000156.1, read as the reverse complement.
ATCAAGTTTCTAAATCACAATTAGAGATTTTCGAATTAAAAAAGGCAAAACCTTGTCCAGTTGAGAATATGTTTAATGTGATGGCAGCAGCAGCTGCAATTTACTTCTCTGGACGTGAAGAAAAATTGAGTTTTTATAATGATATGCTTGAAATAGCAAAAAATCGGTATAGGAATAAAGAACATCATGGAGGAGAGGAAAAGGTTAGGAGTATTTGGCCATACATGGTTATATTCTTTGATTTAGAACTTGGAGAATGGCTGGATCGCCATCTAGGAATGTCAATTCTATTTGATATTTTTAATTATAATTTTGCTGAACCAATCAATACTAAATCAGATTTAGACACTATGTTTTATGGGATGGCAAAAAGGGCAATGGAAGCCCCTATGGTAAAACAATCTGCAGAATTTTACTACTCCTTTATTGATCAATGTGTCCAATTAGCAAAAGATTATTCCGCTGATTGTTTCATTTTTACATCACATATTGGATGTAAACAATTCGGGAGTGTACCTCAAATTTTAAGAGAAGCATTACGAGATGAAGTCGGTATACCCATGCTCCTAATTGATGTGGATGTGGGTGATGCTCGATTTGCTTCTGAAAAGACTATAAGAGATAAAATTAAGATGTTTGCTCAAACCCTGATGTGAAACTTATTATCTTTATCTTAAAATTTAAACTGCTAAACAAAAATACTTTAATACCATTAAGTCAATATCTTTAAATATTATAAATCTAAATCAAAATACTAAAAAGAGCATATTTCAAATGAATAATAGCGATATTGTGGCAGAATTAGGAAAAATTGTTGGAGACCGATATGTCTCTGAGGAACTTGAAATACAATTTTTATACCATTATGATTTCATTACCGCAGAACCTGAGGGAAAATGTGATATTGCCATCATGCCAGAAACAGCTGAAGAAGTACAAGAAATAGTAAAAGTTGCTAATAAATATAAGATTCCAATTGTTCCTTGGGTATCAGGGATAAATTTTGGTTCAATTGCTACACCGCGAAAAGGAGGTATTGTTGTTGATTTACGGCGTATGAATCAAGTACTTGAAGTAAATGAAGATGATATGTATGCTGTGATTGAAGGAGGAACAACATGGGCTGATTTAAAAGGATATCTTGATAAGAATTATCCTAATTTTAGAGCAGGTGTTACTTTTTCCCCTCCTGGTACGGGTGTAGTTCCTTCATGTTTATGTTATGGAATGTTTGATCTAGGGATGCTCGGGGGTACTGGAGCAGAATTCCTTAATGGATTAGAAGTCGTTTTAGGTTCTGGTGAATTAGTCAGAGTAGGATCATGTAGTGTTTCAAATAAATGGTATGGCAGACAACCATTACCAGATCTAGCGGGATTATTTATCGGTTGGGAGGGCACTACAGGAATAGTAACTAAAGCAGCTATAAAGTTATGGCCAAAATTACCATATAGAGCAGACATCATGTTTTTAGCTCCGACAGTTGATCAAGGAGTTCCTTTATTGCTTAAATTATCGAAAGCAGGATTAGGTATCGTCGATATTATCTTTTTGAATATGGGATGGTGCCAAGCAATTCAAGGATTTGATGAGAAAAGTGTAGCTAAGGATCCTGTAGCATTAGGTTTACCGGATTTTGTAGGTTTAGTTACGACTCAAGCATATACAGAAGATCAACATAAAGCCCAATGTGATGCTATAAATAATATCGGTTATGAATTCAATCTTCCATCGCAAACTGCTGAAAAATTTTTAAAATCTTTTCCCGAGAATATGAGAGGTGTTTTCTTAGATATCTTTCCTGGTTTTGGGGGTTATACCCCTGTCCAAGCATGGGGATGTTGGAATTTTTCTCGTGGTGGTGGTGGTGAATGGATAGGATCATATTGCTCAACACGTGATATTGCAAAATACTACAATTTAGCGAGAGAAATAACTCTTAAATATGATAAATCACCTCAATTCTATAGTAGGATTATGTTTGGAGGTCATTATTGCGTTGCTCGTGCCAATATATGTTTTGATAAGAGCGATCCAGACGATATTGAAAAAACAAGAATAATTTTAAAAGAAATTTTTGATGCAGTTCATCAATTGGATGGTGTTGTTATGTATAAACCTCCCTTATGGGTGGTAGAACATCATAAAAGTAAAACTGTTCCCGCTACGATTGATTTAATTAAAAAAATTAAAAAACTCCTTGATCCCAATAATATAATGAATCCTGGACAAGGAATTGAAGGTGATTAATATTTCAGAGGAGAGAAAAATTAAATTTCTAAAGGACAAAGGAATTTCTCAACTAAATAATATACCAGACATAGAAAAGCTTGATCGAAACAAAGATTTAGAATATTATAAAGATATCCTTTATCAATGTGGAAAATGTGGTACATGTAGAACAGCATTTCACGAAAATGGGTGGCCTCGTGTTTGTCCTTCAGGAGAGTATGGAAAATTTGAGGCCTATTATCTTGGTGGCAAGAATCTTCTTGCATGGGCAGTGAATTCTGATCGACTTAAATGGACGGAAAATTTAGCCAATATCTTTTACCAATGTTCTGTTTGCTTAGCATGTACACAACAGTGTCAAATCCCTGAAATCCACTATTATGCGGGAGAATGGTTAATGGCAATGAGAGAAAAGGCGGTTGAAAAAGGTTTAGGACCAATGCCAGAGCAAAAAAAGTATTCTGAACATGTTGCTTTGGAATACAATCCTTATTTGGAAAAGCATAAAAATAGAACAAACTGGTTACCTTCTCACATAAAACAATCTCAAGATGCAAAATTAGCATATTTTGTTGGATGTACGACTAGTTATAGGGAACAAAATATTGCAATTAACACAGCAGAAATACTAAATACCCTTCAAGTTGATTTTAAATTACTTCAAGATGAGCATTGCTGTGGATCTCCTGTATATATGACAGGGCAAACTGAAGAAGCAAAGCAGATCGCTAAGGCTAATATAGGTATCTTTAAAGATGAAGGGATTGAAAAAATTATAACCTCGTGTGCTGGTTGTTATCGAATGTTAAAAGAAACTTATCCTAATAAATTCGAGCTTGAGCATGGTATTGAGGTACTTCATTTACCTGAGTTTATTTTGGAGAAAATAAATAATAATGAAGTAAAATTCGATAATAATTTAAACATGAAAATAACTTATCACGATCCTTGTCATATTGGACGCCACATGGGAATCTATGAACCCCCAAGAGAAGTATTGAAGAACATCCCCGGTATTAATTTAATCGAAATGCCCCGAAATAAACAAAATGCTTGGTGTTGTGGTTCTGGCGGAGGTGTAAGATCTGCTTTTAAAGATTTATCTAGCTTTGCTGCGAATGAAAGAATTGAGGAAGCAAAAGAGACAACTGCTGAAGCAATAGTATCTTGCTGTCCATTCTGTTTAAACCAATTTAAAGCAAATATTAAAGATAATGGACTTAAATCCTATGATCTTTCAGAATTAATAAATAAAGCAATTAAGAGATAAAACTATTAATCCTCTTTTTTTTATTATC
>JAEOTH010000006.1 GCA_016839915.1 Promethearchaeota archaeon | reverse complement strand
TAGATTCAAAATTAAATATTACTGATTTTTCGGAATCAAAATTCTTTAAGTTATTATAAAAATGCCTGATGCCAATTGTTCCACATTCTTCAGCCCCACTAAAAAGAAACCACATGTTATAATTCTTCAATCTGTTTTCAGGATTACTATAATAATTTAGGAGCTCTAAATTGCAGGCTATTCCAGAGGCATTATCAACTGCGCCCATGGAACTATTTTCAGTCTTGTTAAGAACTATTATTGTTGATGCAAACATATTTAATATCAATGGAATTAGCCCAAGAATTAAAAATATTATTTCTAATCCTAAAAATTGAAGGTTTTTGAGTATAATAAAAAAAGGTAAAGCAAGTGATGATGCAATATATAGCTTAATAATCCTTATCCGTATTCTGACAGTAAATCTTTGTCCCTTGGAATCCAAATGACTCATAAATAATGCAATTCTATCAGAATTCTCAGCTTTATCCTGTTTAGATTTAATCTTTACCAGAAGGTTTTGTGAAATTAATTTTGAATTAATCTTAATATTTTCAGGATTTCTAGTCAGTATAAATGACGTTATGATTATACTTAGTAATAAAAAAATCAATGCTAACGATAAAATCATAGATATATTCAAGAGTACTAATAGTATTAGAAAAATTAATGATCCTGATGAAAATGCTAATTTAGGATATAATCTCGAGTAAAAAGAGCTAAAGGTAAATCGTTGGACTTCATATTCTAAATTCAGGTTCTCTACTTCTCTTTTTACTTTATTATGAGCTTTTAGCTCAAATCCTGTTCCTGATAATCTAGGAAAAGCAAATTCCTTAAGATTTTTTTTAATTCTGGCTACTCTGATCATTAGAATCTTTAGATCTAATTAAATTTCTTTAAAATTAGGAAAGACCTCTTTTAAAGTATTATCTTTGATGATATTTTTTTAATTAAAATCAACAATTAAAAGTTTTCTAGGAATTTAATTCTAGATATTAGAACTCATTTAGTAGAATCATTTCATTACTTAATTTAGTCCAAAATAAAAGTACTCAGAATGAGTCTTTCTTATATTTAAAAAGAACTGTAATAATCTAAAACTTTCAATGCAAACCTGCTTGAAACAGTTGCGGGACCACCCCCCATTTCAATTCCGACTTCAATTGCTTCTAAAATTTGCTTTTCAGAGGCTCCAGATCTTAAAGCTTCTTTAACATGCCACTCCATACATGATTCACAATTTATAACAATCGAAATGCCTACTGCTATTAATTCCTTATAATATTTTTTTAGATTTCCATCGGAATATGTTAGTTTTTCCATATTCAAAAAAGCACTGTAAACTTTTGAGTCAAGATTTCTTAATTTTTTATCACTCCCATTCCTATCTTTAATGATTTTTTCAATTTTCTTTCGATCCTCTTCATTCAATAAAATCACCTTGATTTTTACTATATTAATTAAAAAAAGAATTTTTTCAATATATAGATGAATTTATTGAACTTTCCAAGAACTTTTAGCCTTATAATATTATAGGATCAATTCCCAATGCTCTTCGGTTAAGTTTTGCCCCCAAATAGGGTGAGTTTTAGATTCAACTAAACGAAAACCATTTTTTTCATATAATTTACGAGCGATCTGAAGATCACTAAATGTACCTAAAATAATTTTTTGATAACCACGATTTTTACAGAAAGTAAGTGCTTCATGCATTAATTTCGTTCCAATCCCTTTATTTCGCATGTGTGGTTCTACAAGAAGCCATCTTAATTGAGCAGTATTATCATCAATTTTAACAATGGCGATAGATCCAATAATTTCAGTTCCTATCTCAACAATCCATAATTTCTCTTTGTTTTTATCATAGGTTACAACAAATTCTGCCATATATTTAGCCACATAAGCTTCAAAAGTCTCATCAAGTTGATATTCACTGGCATAAATCACTCCGTGTCGGTATGTAATATATCCAATATCCCCAGGTCTATGTGATCGTAGGTTGTAAAATTCCGCCGATTTGTGGGTTTCACTTTTTAAAATTCTTTCAATATTGTTCATAGCAGTAATAAGTTGATTTTGCTTCTTATCAGGTATATTGTCAAGTAACATCTTAATCTGTTCATTTGCTTTATCCTGAAGCTCTGAAATCACTTTTTTCCCCTTTGATGTTAAAGAAACTAGTTGTTTACGCATATCTTGATTTGATTTTTTTTTTTGAATTAGATTGATTTTCTCAAAACCACTCAATATTCGACTGAGATATGCTGGATCCAATTGAAGCAGTTTGACAAGTTCACTAGCAGTAGTAGCTGATAAACGATTTAATTCGAACATGATTCTCACTTCGGTTAAAGAATAATCACTTTTTAAGAGTGTTCTTTCTAATAAACCAAGTAAATTAGTATAGAAACGATTAAAACTACGTATTTTTCCAATTTTCTCTAATTCTGTTGTCATTACTATTCATCATATATTATGATTTTGTTTATATAAATCTTGACAAAGTCAACTAAATATTTGACAATATCAAGTAATATTTGATTGTGTTTCTATCTATAAAAAATTGGTTTTTAAAAACGTTCTTTTAGATCAATGATCATGAT
>JAEOTH010000155.1 GCA_016839915.1 Promethearchaeota archaeon | reverse complement strand
TCATTAATAGAAGAAGATATTTTATACTAAAACGATTACTTGTATTAACTTTTGGAATTATCGCGATACATGTGCTTAAAGGATAATAATTCTTATTGTCATATGCTACGGTAAGATTTGAGCTAATCGTTTGCATAACCAATTTTTCAGTAGTTTGAAATATAGCCTCATCTCTTGACCTATGAAGGGTTTTTGCATCGTATAGTACATATAATCCATCAAAATCTATATAAAAACGCCCGATATTCTTACCTTTTAGAGTTTTCTTATACGTTTTATCTACTTTATGATTTGCCAAAAATTTCTCATCATCTCCAGTAGCTATACAAGTTTTAGCTTCAAAGTACTTGATTAAATCACAATCTTTTATTCTTTTTATATAATTAATAATTTCAAGTTCTTCATATTGGAGGTCCAAATTGAAATTATAATTTTCTTGCTCCAAATATGTTTTTTGGGAAACTAGATTTAATAAAACTTCTTCTTCATCAAGTGTGTAATTATTTTGATTAAAGAATTTAGTTTTTATCAATATTTTATGTTCTTCTAAAGGAAGTTTTGTTGCTAAGACTATAATTACCGTTTCTGCTGTTATAGATTGAAAAGCTCCAGCACCTAAATCAATTATTTCCTCAATTGTAGTGTAATTTAATAAATATTTTCTTAATACATCATAATTATTTGACCTAATAATATTTTTATGAACGATATAGCTGAATATTGAAGATGAGTGACATAACTCAATAGAACGTTCGATAAAAACTCCGAAAATATTCATTAACCCTTTAGGTGTTTTATATCTATATTGATATATTGCCTTTTCAAGAGAACTCAACTGCTTGTTAGATATATATGGCGGATTTTCAATGATGATATCAAAACCACCTTTTTCCATAATTTCTGGGTATTCATAAAACCAATGAAATGGCTTTAAATCAAATACCATTGCTTTCTTTTCTGTTTCTGTTAATTCAATTTTCTTTAAATCTTTATGAGTTTCAAAAACACTATTTATCTCTTCATAAAAACAAGAATTTAAATCTGTACAAACAGGAGTAGTAATTTCTGATTGTCTTAGAAAACCAACTATTGCATTACCTTCCTTAAAATGGGAATCAATCTTTAGTAAAACATTTGTATTTTCTGTAATGGTAGCTAACTCTTTAAGTATTGCTATCAACCGACTTTTCGTAACAGCAATTGCACCAATATCAATATCAACACCGTACAAGCTATTTGAAATAATATATTCTCTGATTTTAAAATTAGACCAGTTGATTACTCCTAAGCTTTTCAAGGTAAGATAATAACCTTCCAATAACTTTAATGCAGCAATTATAAAGTGTCCACTACCTACAGCAGGATCTAAAACTTTTACAGAATTTAATAATTTAAAAATATATTCAAGTTGTTTTCTATCAGTTCTTTTTTCATAATTTTTTTTGAATACTTCATTCAAATTTGATATTTTATTTGAGAACTTGCTTTTCATTTTTTTTAATAGAAATTTCTCGATTGCAGTCTTAGCGATAAATTTTGCTATATTTTCAGGTGTATATACGGTTCCTTCCTTTTGCATATTCATGTTCTTCTCGAATCAAACATTATAAAAATAGTATATGTAAACATTTTTTATCTAATTTTAATAAATATATTAAGTTTAATATGGATTTTAAATAAACACTACAAATTCTTATTTTGTAAAAATGGAAGAATTGGATAAATTTGATAAAAGAATTAGAAATATCTCCTTAATTGTTATATTTATATCAATTATTCTCCTTATCATTTGGATTATATGTATTCTAAATTCACCAGAAAAAGCTTATCCATTCCTAATGTCTATTGGAATAGCATTATTCTTTGCGGGAATCCTATTATTTACTAGGATACAGTATGTTATTTGGATGAAAAAACGGTTTTAAAGAGTTTATTATGGTTTGAAAAAGATAACTGCTATTCTTATGGATTTAAAATTGATATTATTAGCGGTAAGATTAAAAAGATTAAGAGTACAAGCCAAAACCAAATTGGTCCAAACATTTTTGTTTTCCTTTTATATTCCAAATAATCCTCCTTAAAACGCACTCCTATATCATATACTTCTTCCAATTTTGCTTGAATAAAATTAGCTAGTAGAATGAATGGAAATATAATTAATCCATCTACATTAATGCTTCTTAAGCCTAATCCTAAAGAAACCATTACTATGCCAAAATAAATAGGATGCCTACAAAAAGAATAAATACCTTTAGTTAATAACTTTCCTGCAGTGTCTTGTGCTCCAACTGCTTTACGCATGAATGTAGTTCTTAGCATTATCAGAACACCAAAAATTATGATTATTAGACCTAATATATCAAACCATCTAAGATTTAAAGCATTATCAAAAAGTGGAGGTCTCGTTATCACATTCTCATCAGAAGGAATAATCATAGATAAATAACAAAGTACATTAAATAATATGACTGAAATCAGATTTATAGTTGTATTTTCTAAAATATCTGAATACTTTTCTCGATTTTTAAGAAAATAAGCAAAAATCGTTATAAGAATGAATAAAAATACCATCATTATTAATCTAATCGACCATAAAATTGACATATTACTCATTATAATTTAATTTTGATAAGCCTTTAAATTTTTTTCTTGAAATTCTAAAAGGTAAATATCTCCCCACTTTATTCAAGTAGTTTTTATAATCTTCACCAAAT
>JAEOTH010000005.1 GCA_016839915.1 Promethearchaeota archaeon | reverse complement strand
GGAGATGTAATTTGTTTAAAAGATAAATGTGCCCATCGAGGAGCGATGCTAAGTATAGGAAAAATATGCGATAAAGGCGAAAAAGTTAAATGTCCATTTCATGGTTTAAGATATGATAAATCTGGACGATGTACAAGAATACCGGCAAATGGAAAAAACACTCCTGTACCTGAACAATTTAAAGTTATCTCTTATCCTACGCGAGAAAAACATAATTTCATCTGGATATGGTGGGGAGAAATTCAATCAGAATACCCCCCTTTACCCTTTTTTCAAGATATCGATAAAAAATTCTCATATAAAACTCACACGGAAATATGGCCTGTTCATTATAGTCGTGCTATCGAAAATCAACTCGATGTTGTTCATTTACCTTATGTCCATCATAATACAATTGGTCGAGGTAAACAAACTCTCGTTCATGGGCCATTAGTAGAACCTTCTGAAGATGGAAATGAGTTTACTTTCTGGGTTTATAATCAAAAAGATGATGGAAATACTAAAACTTTAAAACCTGAAGAATTTACTGAAGAGATGAAGATATTTCACCTCCAATTCAAATTTCCTCATATTTGGCAGAACTTCCTTGGAGAAAAAGTTCGCATATTTATTGCTTTTGTACCTATTGATGAGAAACATACTAAATTTTATATGAGATTCTATCAAAAATTTATAAGAATTCCAATTTTAAAATCATTTGTTAACTGGTTAGCTAACAAATTCAATATTGTTATCCTCCATCAAGATAGAGATGTTGTTGTCACACAACAACCAATTAAAACTCAGTTGAAAATGGGAGAAAAACTAATTCAGGGAGATAAACCCATTATTTTCTACCGTCGTAGAAGAGATGAATTATTAGCTAAAAATAATTAAATTTATTGTTTGGTTCTACAGATATATGCATTTAAATACCTACTCTCTTTAGCAGATACCTCAAGATCAAATTCCTTTATAAGGCCTTTTGAATTCACAGCATCAGGATGATGCATACGGTGTTTTCTTATTTGTTCCACTCCCATCTCTGTTAATTCAATTATAATCAAGTAGCCATCATGCTTCATAACGCGTAACATTTCATTAATAGCACTAGCCTTATCTTCAATATGATGTAGCGAAGTATAGAGAAATATTGCGTCAAAGGAATCATTCTCAAAAGGTAGATTTTCGGCATAAAATGGTTTGAATGTAATTTTCTCCTCCACATTCACTGATTTTGCTCTTGATTTCCAATCTGCCCATTTTGCATTCTCAGGTTCACCAGTAATAACATTATATCCATGGAGGGCTAATGTAATTGCCATAAAACCCCATCCAGTACCAACGTCCAAGATCTTTGATTTTTTATCTAAGTTTAAACCTGTTATAACTGAGTCTAAAAAGTCAGCATCTCGACTAAATTTTTCACCCAAAGTTTCTTTAATCTTTTCTAAGCTCATTATTATTCTTTATTTTATTTTTTTAAATAAATAAGCACTTGAAGTTTTCGTATATCCTACTCCTCGATTAATTTTCTTTAGATAATCTTTGGTAATTTTCAATTCTTGTTTTTTTGGAATGAAATATTTGTCTAAATTCTTCTCGGTCAACCGATATTGACCATTACTTTTGTAAATTGCTGCTATAAATTCAAAATCATCATCTAAATATGCTATACCTGCATCTCCATGGCTATTATTTGCTAATAGAATACCATTCTTTTTAAGATATTTCTTACAGCTTTCAGACACAAAACCAGCGTACAATGATATCAATAAATCAAAATTTTCAACTTTTTCTCCAAAATCCAGATTATAATCAGAGGAATGATACCGTATTATTGGTGTTTTAGTATATTCTCGATTTCTAGAAACAAAATCCATAATATCATTAGATTCAAAAAATTTATTGGTTTTTTTGAAAGAGTCAATATACACAGTTATCGGAATATAGAATGAGGGGGCAATATCTATATAACTTCCAGGATATATAGCACTTTCTACTCCATATTTTTCAACCAAAAGTCTGAAAATTTCTCTTCTATCACCATTATGAAAGTATTTTCTGTACTTTTGTTCGGCACTCGAAT
>JAEOTH010000154.1 GCA_016839915.1 Promethearchaeota archaeon | reverse complement strand
GATATTCCTGAAGGATTACAAGGTGTTGTCGAGTCATTAAACGGCGTATTAGGAGCAAATCTAACTGTTGCTGATGTTGCACCAATTGGGAAGTCAATTATTGACACGGAACTTGAGTTCAACAAAAAAGCAGGATTTACATCTCTCGATGATAGACTTCCAGAGATGTTTCTTGAAGAAAAGCTTCCACCACATAATACGGTATTTGATGTGCCAGATGATGATTTAGACAGTGTATTCTAAGTAGAATAGGATATGAAAAATGCCAATTTATCTAAAATTATTCGGAGATTTAAGAAAAAAAGCGGATCCAAACGTAAAAGGGCCCTTATCATTACGTTTAACAATTGATGATTCTGAAATATCAAAGGTACAAGATATTCTTAGAAAGTTCAACATTGATGATAGTGAAGTTTACCATATTTTTGTAAATAGTATATATGCGGGAGTTAAGAAAAATATTAAAGATGGAGATAAAGTTTCACTGTTTCCACGAAATATGGCATTATTATATAAATGGTACTTCAAACGAGAAGAAGATGAATAACAAAACAATAAAGGTAACTATTAAGTTCTTTGCTACTTTGAGACAATATGGTCCTATAAAAGAAATCTTAGAAATTCCAGAGAAAAGGAAGATTAAACTGCTATTTGAGAAATATAAAATTCCCAAGGAAGAGAGAAGGGCTATAATTTTGGTTAATGGCAGACCACATAAAGATCTCAACACTGTTCTATATGACGGGGATTTGATTTCAATTTTCCCTCCTATTGGTGGCGGATAAAAACACCCAAAAAGTTTAAATTTCTTTTTTTTCATTTTTTTTTATAAAATATAAGTATATCTCTGTGGAATCTGATATTTTTAAGAATCTTAGAAATTTAGAAAGTATGAAAAAACAGTGGTATCGTATTTTCGATTCCAATTAGTTTATAAATAACTATTTTTATTAGTTATTCGTTCTGTGATCATGAACAAATAGGTCTAATTTATAGATTATTAAATGCAACCTAAAATAATTTTCTTAATATTACCTCATAAAGTAAGTACTTTATCAAATGATACCAACTTGAAGTGAATTATATATCATCATGACTTCAATAGAAGAACTAAAAAATGCTGAAGAAAGATATCGCTTAATATTAGAAAATCAAAATGACCTTATTTATATAGTAAATCAAAAATTAAAAATTGAATATATCAACGCATCCATTTTCAATCGACTACTAGGATATACGAGAGAGGATATTCAAAAAAAGGATATTTTATTTGCAGTGCATCCCGATGATAAAACTAAAGCACTTAAAGCAATAAAAAAGGGAATAAAAAAAGGGAAGGGAAAAGTTGAGATACGAATCAGAGATAGTAAAGGAAAATACCAGTTTCATGAAATAACGGGTAAGTTATTCACAGATTTTGATGGGATACAGAAAGCTTTAATTATATCACGAGATATTACAGAAAAGAAAGAATCTGAATTCAAATTAAAGCAATCAGAAGAGATCTATCGATTAATCACTGAGAATGCTAATGATTTAATAGGAATTTTAAATAAAGATTTTATAATTGAATTTGTAAATGAACAACCATGTTTGGATCTATTAGGTTATAAACCTGATGAAGTAGTTGGAAAAAATATTTTGAATTTTGTTCACCCTACCGATAAGGAAAGGGGTTTTAATTCTCTCTTAAAAACGAAAATTGATAAAAAAGGGATTATCGAAATACGTACGAGGCATAAGAATGGAAATTATTTATGGTTTGAGGTAAAAGGAAAGGTTTATATCGATGATGATAATGAAATGAAAGGAATCATAATTTGTAGAGATATTAATTCACGTAAAAAAGCAGAATTCGAATTAAGAGAATCAGAAGAAAAATACCGAGTAATAACAGAAAATTCTAATGACTTGATAAGAATCTTTGATAAAGATTTAAAATTTCTATATATTAATGAAGCAACACACTTGAAACATCTTGGTTATATAAAAGATGAATTAATTGGAGTTGATGCTAAAAAAATTCTTCATCCTGATGAATATAATGAGGTTGATAAATTTGTTCAAAATTTAATAGAAACTGGGGAAGCAAGAAGAGAAGGAAGAGTTCTAGATAAAAATAGTCAATGGAAATGGTTTGATATTTGGGGAAAAATAATTGATGAAACAAGTGATAACTGGCGGGGTATTATTATATCAAGAGATATTACAGAAAAAAAAAAAGTAGAAAAAGTTATTTCTGATTTAGCGAAGTTCCCTTCAGAAAATCTGAATCCTGTATTGAGAGTGGATCGAGAAAAAATCCTATATATTAATCAGTCTGGTGAAAATTTGTTTGAAACAACTAAAGGTGATAAGATTCCAATTTTATTAGAAGAAATAGTTAATAAAGTGTTCAAGCACAACATGACTAAATTTTTTGAAATTAATGTTAAGGATAAGACGTATTCATTTAATGTAGTGCCGATACAACAAGAAGAGTATGTTAATATTTATGGTCGGGATGTAACAGAGAGAGTGAAATCAGAAACCGCTTTAAATATTGAGAAGCAATTTACTGAAGATATATTAAATTCTTCATATGATACTATATTTGTATTTGATCCAAAAACAAGCAAAGCAATTAGATGGAATAAAGTATTTCAGAATGTATCTGGTTATTCTAACCAAGAAATTTCTTCAATGATAGCACCGAATTCATATTATAGTGAAGCAGACTTAGAAAAGGCTTCAGAAGCATCAAAACAAGTGCTTGAGAGCGGAAGGACAACTATAGAAATGTCATTAATTACCAAGGATGGTAATAAAATTCCATATGAATATACAGGAACAACACTTCAAGGGCCAGATGGAAATATCTTAATTCTCTCTGTAGGAAGAAACATTACAAAAAGAAAAGAAATTGAAAGAAAATTACGGGAATCAGAAGAAATATTCAGAACTCTTACTGAACAATCATTCTTAGGTATTGCTATTCTACAAAACAATGTTGTGAAATATATTAACAAGCAACTTGCTCATACTTTTGGATATACTATAGAAGAAGCTATGAATTGGGGAGAGGGAGGATTTATTAATGTTATATATCCTGAGGACAGAAAAATAGTTGCCGAACAAGCTCAGAAAAAGCAATTGGGAATTTTAGATGCAATTAATACATACCAATTTAGAGGAATAAAAAAGAATGGAGATATAATATGGTTAGAAGTATTCTCAAAAACTATCAACTTCAAAAGAAAACTGGCGGATTTTGTTACAATTCATGAT